>JALQWE010000108.1:0-3436 GCA_023258825.1 Planctomycetaceae bacterium
AGCGAGGTAGCGGCATCGTTGGCCAGAGCACCCTCGTTGAGCAGCAGGTTTCCGAGACCGAGTGCCCCGAGTCCCATGGCGGAATGCTGCAGGATTTGTCGGCGGTTGGGCAGGGGGGGTGTTGTGGGAGGGAAGTGGGAGGAGTGGAAGGGGGCAGGGGAGGCAGTCATAAGGGGACCCGCGAGGAGACAACGGATGCGAAGACCGTGTCGATCGTATCGCACAGCGGTGGCCTTGTCCCATCAAATATCGGCGAAATTCGCGGGAATTCTGAGATCGCAGGGGGTGTTTGACGTGGTGTGAGTGGGCGAGAGCGTAGCTGCAGTTTCCGTCTTATTGTGTTAATCGGTGGGCCATGACGCGAGGGGAGGCGTGGTTGGCTGCGAAGAGTGCAGGGGAGTGAGACAGTGATTGTCAGGGGGGGAAGGTTTGGTGGGGGGATGAAAAAGGTGTGGAATGGTAAGGGAAATCCCGAAAATCGTGACGTAGAGTATCCTGACAAAATCGTTATGGACTCTCGGGTGGACTGAAATTCAGGGAAATCGGTGGATGGAATTGCGGATGGGGCAAGCACTGCCTTCGGGAACAGACGGCTCACCAACCAGAGTCTTGCGGCCGGATCGGCGCGAAGAATTCGGAACGAGAAGTCCGGAATTATTTGTGGTTGGAGTGCAAAGTTCCTGACATGCCGCGGAAAAAAATGTTAAATTTTTTGAACACTTGTGTGCGTCGGAACTGCGTAAACGGCTACAGTATGGACGTGAACCATCCTGCTGTACTGCTCGGTGTGGAGTGAAATGCGATGATTTCAGCGGAACTCAAGGTTGTTGGCGGCAAGCACGCTGGTCAGATCATTCCGTTGAACCGGCGAAAGTTCCTGATTGGTCGAGAGCAGGATTGTCAGTTGCGACCGAACAGTGAGATGGTGAGTCGCCATCACTGTGTATTCAGCGTCGACGACTACTCGGTGCGACTGCGTGACCTTGGCAGCACCAATGGGACACTGGTGAACGGTGATCGGATTCGCAAAGAGACAGTTCTTGCGGATGGCGATCGAATTCTGATTGGAAATCTGGATTTTCAGCTGGTATTGCGAGCAGGCGTCACGGTTCCGGATTCCGACAGCGCGATCCTTCCGACGGGTGTACTGGCTGCCCTGGAGACTCAGGTCACTGCACCGTCCGTTCCAGCGGCTCCGGAAATCGGTTCGCCGACTGCGGTTGCGTCGGACACCACGGTCACATTGCCGGTCACGGTACCGGGGGTTGCGGCGGCTGGATCACCGCCGGTGCCTGGTTTTGTCGGGATGGAGCAGGGTGGTGGGATGATGCCGGGGATGATGCCGGGTCAGTATCCTTATCCGCCAATGATGCCGCCGATGGGTTATCCTGGTGGAATGTACGGGGGTTTCCCCTATCAGCCTCAAATGATGCCGGGTTTTGGGCAGATGTACAACCCGATGATGCCGCAGATGGGATACCCGATGCCGGGGGGAATGATGGGGGGTATGCCGGCGGCGCCTGTTGCAGCGCCCGCGGCAGCTCCTGCGGAAGCCAGTATCAACGTGGCCTTGCCGGATCCGAGTACAACGGGTGCGAAAGAGGCGGAAGCGGCGAAGGGCAGTACGGGATCGAATACGAAAGACACAGCCAAGCCGACGGGAGCGGCGGACGCAATTATCAAGCAATATCTTGGGCGGCGGCCGGGAGGCTGAGTGTGCTCATGGTCTGAGGGGCAATTCCCGGGCACGCCGGTATTTTGCGGGCTTCCGCTGTGTGGTGCTGCCTTGCTGTTGAGCTGTAAGAAGTCGGGGAGCGGCCGGCGTGAGTACGATTGGGGCCGTGTGACTGGTGGTGCAGGCCAGTATTTGTGGCTGATTGGGTTTAGGCAGGGGCTTGTGATACATGGCAGATCAGTCTGACGTGCAGCGTCGATACCGTGAATTTCTGGATTTGATGCCATTGACGCTGGCACTGGCTGGTTTGCCACCCAGCGATCACGGAAGGTACTTCACTGCGGAGCAGATTGAGTCACGATTGTTCACGATCCGGCATGCGTGGAAAGCGGCGCGTCAGGTTGTGCGTGAGTGCGTCACGGCGGGTTCTGGTCCGTCGGGATCCGGGGAATGATCGTGTCGGCAGGTCATGAGTAATCGCAGCTGTTTGATGTCGAACGTGGTTGATTCAGTCAACGGATGGCAGTGAATTGGTCGACAGCAAGCAGGGTCAGTTGCTTGACATCGCGGACGATTGCCAGTAATTTGACGCAGCAGTGCTGTCAAAAGACGGCTAATGGGCCGATTTGCCTTTGGTTTCAGGGCTGAAAACGCGGGCATTTGCTTGGTGTTTTGGCAGTGTGTGTTTGTCTTTTTGTTTCTGATGATTCGTGCTTGAGGGACATGAAATGGGCAAGATGTAGGTCTTTCTCCATTTCTCTGGCTGGCTTGATCTGTGGCGTGGTGTGAACGCACGCGTCCGGGTTTGCTGGTTGGTCTCTATGCCGACAGGCTTGGTCTGTCGGGTGCGAAAAGTGGGACTTTGATCCCGCTTTTTTTTTACCAGGTGCAGTACAGCAGATCTTATCCTCATGAACGGTAACGAAATACTCAGGATTGTAGACGCGATTCACCGGGATAAGGCCATCGATAGCGACGTGGTCTTTGAGGGGATCGAACAGGCGATTCTTTCGGCTGCTCGGAAGCATTTTTCCGAGGAAGAGCAGTTGGAAGTACGGATTGACCGTGAGACGGGTGAGCCTGCTTTGATTTGCGATGGTCGTGCGTTGGAGCCCGAGTTGCTTGGTGACTTGCTGGGGCGGATTTCTGCTCAGACTGCTAAGCAGGTGATGATTCAGAAGATTCGAGAGGCGGAGCGTGACGCTCTGTATGAGGAATATCTGGATCTGCGGAGTCAATTGATTTCCGGTCAGGTGACGCGTGTTGATCGTGGCACGGTGATTGTGAAATTGGACAAGATCGAAGCGATCCTGCCTCGGAGTGAGCAGATTCGGAAGGAGAACTTCCGGACTGGTGACCGTGTGCGAGCGATCGTGTTAGATGTTCGGAAGGCGGGAAGTCGGGTTCGTGTCATTCTCAGTCGGACTCATCCTGACTTTGTTCGCCGTCTGTTTGAAATTGAGATTCCCGAAGTGAATGATCGGGTGATTGAGGTGCGTTCGATTGCGCGGGAAGCGGGCAATCGATCCAAGGTGGCCGTGTCGTGTGCGGACACCACGATTGATAGCGTGGGGGCCTGTGTGGGTGTTCGCGGTGCGCGAATTCGTGGGATTGTGGATGAGTTGGCTGGAGAGCGCATTGACATTGTGCGCTGGAATGACTCTTTGACGGTGTTGGTCCCGAATGCTCTTCAGCCTGCCGAGGTGGAAGACGTGATTTTGTGCCCGATGCTGGGCAAGGTGATTGTTTTGGTGCGTGAGG
>JALQWE010000108.1:3446-9304 GCA_023258825.1 Planctomycetaceae bacterium
GCAAGTTTGGGCAGAATGTTCGCCTTGCGTCAAAGTTGGTAGGTTGGGACATCAATGTGATGACTCAGGTTCAGCTGGACGCTCAACTGGATAAGTCCATTGAGGCGTTCTGTGTGGTGCCTGAGATCACAGCAGAGTTGGCCGAGAATCTGGTGTCTCAGGGTTTCTTCACGTTTGACGACTTGTCTGTGATTGAGCCAGAGCAGTTGGTTGAGATGAGTGGTTTGACGGCGGCTGATTGTGATCACATTGTGGAGTACGCGGACAAAGAGAGTGCGCGGCTGGAAGCTGAGGAGCGGTTTCAGGCTGAGCAGCGAAAAATGGGTGGTGGTTCGACAGCCAGCAGGGTCGGAGAAGCCCCCGTATCGGCACCTGTGGCAGCGTCGGACAGTTCGAGTGGTGCCGGAGAGTCCTGAGGGCTTTTGGTTGGTCGAATGGACGCGAGGGTTGTTGGGGTCAATGTGAGTGAATTGGTGTGTTTTCGGGTACGTGTCGGGTGTAGCGGCCTGGCAAAGGAGAGAGAGTCTTCACAAGTTTATTTTGCTGAGATGGGAATGAAGTGGAGTTGAGCGGCGAATGTTGTTTGCTGTTCGATGTGTAGCTGGAGTGATTCTATAGCGTGTCCATCGGCATTTGCCGGCACTGGGACTGTTCGGTCGAGTGGCATCGACGGGCAAGTTTTGTTTGCTGATTGCAGCCCAGTTGTTTCGAGTGCATTGACTGTCTCGGCCACCGGTTAAGTCCGGCCGAAAATGGCAGCCTAAGGGGTTTGTGTTTTGAAGATTCGAATCTTTGCCCTTGCCAGAGATTTAGGGCTCGACAGCAAGGTCTTGATTGACCTCTGTGAAGAAGCCGGCGTAAAGTTACGCAACGCACTGGCGACCATTAGTGAAGAAGAGCGCGACCAGGTAGTGGCCTACATTCGAAAGAAGGGGGCGAGTCCAGCGGTGGAAGTTCCCGCCGCGGATCTTGGGCCTGTGCGGGACCAATCGAGCTATGGTGGGCGTGTTCGTGTCATTGGCGTCGGAACTCAGAAGTCTGCGCGGACAGCGAGCGAAGAGCTGGAGCAGGAGGTTGCTGCCGGGGCGGAGCAGGTGCTGGCGGCCGAGGAGGCTGTTGCAGTCGAGCCAGTACCGGTGGTCGCTGTTGACGAGCCGGCAGAAGAGCCTGTGGCTGAAGAGGCAGCTGCGGGACCTGTGGTTGAGAGTGTTGAGGCGGTAGTTGAAGAACCGGCATCGGTCACGGAGGTGGTTGAGCCAGTGCAGGTGGCGGCTGAGAGTATTCCTGCGGCGGCACCGGACGTGGAACCTGTTGTGGCGCCCCCGGCTGCGGCTGCGGCTGTGGCACCAGCGGCACCGGTTGGTGGAGTGGCAGCGACGGGTGCTGCGAGTGCACCGGCCCCGATGGCTCCTGTGGACGCGATGCGACGGCCGCGGATGCAGCAGTTCCGCGAGATGCGTCCGATTGGTTCGGTGAAGGATCGGGAGCAGGCGGCGGCAGCGGGTGGTGCGCGTCCGGCGGCCCCGATCAAAGTCGGTAAGGAAAAAGCGGCACCTCGTCCGATCGTGGCGGCGCCACCGGAGTATGTGCCGCCGACGATCAAGAAGCCGAAGCCGAAGGAAGAGAAGGTTCAGAAGCCCGACATGTCATTGTCGGAGCTGGTGGACCGTCGGAGTCCTCTGGCGGATCAGTTGAGTGCCCTGCGGAAGGCTCGGGAAGAGCACGAGGCACCTCAGGCGGCGCCCGTGAAAACGGCCCGTCCCGGAGCGGGTCGTGGTTCGCTGCTGAAAGAGCTGCGGGAATCTCGTGAAGCTGAGCGTCAGGCGAAGAAGCTGAAGCGTAAAAAGCGAACGGGTTCGATTGAGCTGAAAACGGCGGCTCAGATTTCCTTCCCGGTGACAGTGCGTGCCTTGTCGGAAGCGATTGGTCGTCCTGCGAAGTCCATTCTGGGGCTGCTGTTCAAGCAGGGGCGGATGGTCACGATCAACGACGAGTTGGGTGAAGAAGAGGCGATGGAAGTCGCCATGGAGCTTGGGGTTGACCTGTCCTTCAAGCGGTCGCGTGACATTGAAGCCGAGCTGTTGGCGTCTCTGGACCACGAGGATCCGCCGGAGCTGATGCGGACTCGGCCACCGATCATTACCATTCTGGGGCATGTGGACCATGGGAAAACGACCATGGTGGACAGGATCCGGAATGCGAATGTGGCAGCTGGCGAGTTTGGCGGGATCACTCAGCACATTGCTGCCTATCAGGTGGAATACGAAGGGCATCGCCTGACGTTTGTGGATACACCGGGGCACGCGGCGTTGGGCGAAATGCGTTCGCGCGGGGCCAACGTGACGGACATTATTGTTCTGGTCGTCGCGGCCGATGACGGCGTGATGCCACAGACTGTGGAGTGCATCAGTCATGCACGTAACGCCGGGGTTCCGGTTGTTGTGGCATTGAACAAGATTGACCTTCCGGGTGTGGATGAGCAGCGTATTCTGCAGCAGCTGGCACAGCACGAGATTCTGCCGGCCGAGTGGGGTGGAGAGTACGAAGTCGTGCGGACGTCCGGTGCAACGGGCAAGGGCATTGACAAACTGCTTGAGACCTTGATTTTGACGGCTGAGTTGCATGAATTGAAAGCGAACCCCGAGCGTGAGAGTCTGGGGGTTTGCCTCGAATCGTTCCGTGACGAAGGTCGTGGTGCAATTGCGTGGCTGATCGTGCAGAAGGGGACATTGAAGGTTGGTGACATCGTACTGTGTGGTTCGACATACGGCCGCATTCGAGCGATGTACAATGATCGTGATGAAGCGATTACTGAGGCTGGTCCCTCGGTACCGGTCAAGGTTTCGGGCTTGACGGACGTCCCTGGGGCTGGCGACCACTTCTTTGTCATGAAAGACATTGAAGAGGCGCGCGAGACAGCGGAAGCGCGACTGCAGGAAGGTCGTCGTGAGTCTCTGGCTCAGCGAGTGACACCACGAACTCTGGAAGACATTCTGAATCAGCCGCGAAAGGGCGAGGGGGTTCAGGAATTGCCGTTGATTCTGAAAGCGGATTCACTGGGTTCGATTGAGGCCTGGCGGAGCGAGATCGGGAAGTTTGAGCATCCGGAAGTGCGCGTGCAGATTATTCACTACGGCATTGGTGGAGTGAATGAGAGCGACGTGTACCTGGCGAGTGCTGCGGGTGCGATTGTGATCGCGTTCCATGTGGTGGCCGAGGAGCGGGCGCAGTTGCTGGCGGAGCGTGAGGGGGTGGAGATTCGTCGCTACAACATCATCTACGAGGTGACGGACCATATTCGTTTGGCACTTCAGGGCTTGTTGCGGCCGGAACGAGTCGAAGTCTCTACGGGTCGTGCCATTGTGTTGCGGACCTTCAGCATCAGTCGGTTTGGTACGATTGCTGGTTGTCGTGTGCTGAATGGCACGATTTCGCGAGATTCGCGAGTGCATTTGATTCGTGACCAGAAGGTGCTGAACGACTACCGCATTGGTTCGTTGAAGCGTGAAAAAGACGACGCCAAAGAGGTTCGTGAGGGGATGGAGTGCGGTATTCGTCTGGAAGGGTTTAACGACGTCAAAGAGGGCGATTTGCTGGAAGCGTTCCGTATCGACGAGATCAAGCGAACATTGAGCTGATGGGCAGCAGTTGTTGGCTGTGTGTCAGGGCAATGAGGCTTTGATTGGTTGGGGAGGACTCAGGAAATTCGGGGTCTTGCCGTGTTCGGGGTGTTCCTGGAAATCGTGCTGGAAAGTTGGAACCTATGTCGACTCGCAGGACGGCTCGTGTAGCGTCGATGATTCGAGAAGTGGTGAGTACGGCGATCCTGTCGGAGTTGCGGGATCCGCGAATCAGGAACGTGACGGTTCTTGGTGCTGATGTGACGCCGGATCTGCGATACGCTCGGGTTCGAATTTCGGTGATGGGGGATGACAAGACTGCAGCATTGACGATGCATGGCTTGAATTCGGCACGTGGTTATCTGCAATCGCGGGTCGGGGCCTACATCAAAAGTCGGTACACACCGGAGATTCGGTTTGTGCTGGATGAGGGTGTTCGCAGGTCGATTGAGATGTCGGCGATGTTGCGGGAGGTGCTTGAGAATGGAGAGGCTCAAATGCCGGCGGCGGGCGAGAGTGACGACGCTGTAGCTGCGAGCGTATCCGGGGTTGGTGAGAGTGATGGTCCGCGTGAAGGGGAAGATTCCGGGGCGACGTAGCGGCCGGGGAGCAGATTGGGATCAATCGATTGCAGCTTGCGAGTGAATTCGAAGTGCCGTAATCATCACAGAGAACGAGTTTTGCTGAGGCTTCGGTGAGGCGTCAGTTGGGATGAGTTGGTGAGGGTGATGAGGCAGCACTGGACAGGTCAAGAGTGACGACAGAGATACAGGTGTACGAAACAGGTTCCTCGGATTCCGGTCGACAGGGAAACGCAATGGGTACGGCAAAGGCCACCAAAGCAGCGGACAAATCTCAAGTGTGTCGCAAGCTGGTGCAGGCGCTGCAGAAGCTCTACGGGAAATCTGTCCCGGTGATTGAGCAGCCTGTGCTGGAGACGATGCTGTTTGGGGTGTGTCTTGAAGACAATCGCTGGGATCAGGCGGAAACATCGTTGAAGTCGCTGATCGGATCTTATTTTGATCTGAACGAGATCCGAGTGAGTTCCATTTCAGAATTGGCTACGGCCCTGGCTCCGCTGAAAGACGCTGAGTGGAAGGGGTTGCGAATTCGGGCGATACTGAGATTTGTCTTTGAATCTACATACACGTATGACTTTGAGAAGCTGCGACGGCAGACGCAGGAGCAGGCGGTTAAGAGCCTGAAAAAGGTGCGTGAGTTGAGTCCCTTTGTGCGGGACTTTATTCTGCAGGAGATTCTGGGCAGCCATATTGTGTGCCTGGACAGTTCGATGTTTAAGGCGGCACGCTGGCTGGGTTTGGTGCCGTTGTCGATGGACCAGACGGAAGCGGCAGAATTTCTGAAGGGTGGACTGCGAAAGTCCGAGGTTTCAGAGTTTTGTCACCTGTTGCGATGTTTGTCGACGGATCCGCAGTACTCGGCGCGACTGAGTGAGCAACCGGACGCCGAGTTCACGATGGACGACGTACTGGATCGGTTGACTGAGTTGCAGAATCCTAAGAAGAAGGCTCCGCGTCCGGTTGTGGAACCGGTGCGTGTTGAGAAGTCGGCAGCGGCTGTGAAGAAACCGGCCGCTGAGAAGGCTCGTGTTCCCGAAAAGGGAAAAGAGAAAGAGAAAGCCGTGCCAGCAGGAAAGCCAGCGGCGCCAAAAGCGGCTAAGGCAGTGCCTGTTGTCGCGGCATCGAAGTCTGGGGCTGTGACGCCGAAGAAGGCGTCCGTGGCAGAGTCGGCGAAATCCGCAAAGGAAGCACCCAAGGGGCTGAAGGGTAAGCCGGCACCAGGGAAGTCGAAGAAATAGTTGGCCTGCTGTTTCTGATCTTGCCGTGCGGCGCCGGATTCCGGAAACGGAGTGATGCTGTCGTTTGCGAACTTAGTTCGCCGCGGTGTGCGTCTTGATGCTGCTGCCCGTGGAAAAGGGCAGAGGCCGTTGGAATGTGCCGTGAGCGAGAGGTCGCAGGCGTGTGCCGGTTGGCCTGGGTTTTGCTGTTGTGTCGCTGGCATAAGTGCCGGGCGGTCGTGACGGGGTCTGCGCGCGTAGCGCGAGCGGTCCTGTATTGGAGTGGCCAGGAGCGACGATTGGCAGGTTGGCGCGAAGCCTTGCAGGGCGGCGTTGCTATTTTGGTTTTTGCCTGATCTGTGGTGTGCCGCTGCCCGAATGCGTGCTGATGGTACTGCGACGTCAATGAGTCGAGGTGAGGATGCGGGCGGGAATAGGTC
>JALQWE010001091.1 GCA_023258825.1 Planctomycetaceae bacterium
GAGTCCGTCTCCGAGGGCCACCCCGACAAGTTGGCCGACCGCATATCCGATGCGGTACTCGATGAGTTCCTGAGACTTGAACCCCAGGCCCGCGTAGCCTGCGAGACGCTGCTGGCCGACCAGTGCGTGGTGGTCGCGGGCGAGTTCAAGACCCAAGACCCCGATACCTTCCGCGTCGTACGCGAACAGGCCGTCACGATCGTGGCGAACGTCCTGCGCGATGCCGGCTATCGCGACAGTGCTACAGGCATCGACCCTGAGCGCTGCGAGATCCAGGTCCGGTTCAACGGCCAGTCGGCTGACATCAACCAGGGCGTGGACCGTGATGACGGTGTGATCGGCGCCGGTGACCAGGGCCTGATGTTCGGATACGCCTGTGATGAAACGCCGGAACTGATGCCGGCTCCGATCGTGTTCGCGCACCGACTGGTCAAGCGACAAGCCGAGCTGCGACGCTCGGGAGCGCTGCCCTGGCTCGGCCCTGACGCCAAGTCACAGGTGACGTACCGGTACGAGGACGGCCGGCCGGTGACCATCGAGGCTGTCGTGCTCTCCACCCAGCACGACGCCGGCATCGATACCGCCACACTGCGTGACGCGGTCA
>JALQWE010001092.1 GCA_023258825.1 Planctomycetaceae bacterium
GTTCAGGCATCAACGAGATAATTTGCTTAGACATCATTTTCCCCCATATATTGCATAGTAGTTTTAATTTTCGGACCAAGCTACTATGCATAGCAGGACTGCGCAGGTTAATAAATTTTTGAAAGTAGATTCACCTTCGGTATAGACGTTTCTCTCAGTATGAGGCGACTTTTTGATCAAATATGTGACATTTTTGTCAGAAAAATTAGTGCAACTCGACCTCTGCGTCGGTCAGCAGTGGTTGTTCAGACCTTCCCTAGTCTGCACCATGCCTGATGCCGGACCCACGACTTGAAAAGTCATCTTGCAATGTACATCAAATTGATGATTGGAGGGAGATTTTTCAGTGCATTCAGCTACCGCCGGACGCCAAAAGCACACGCCCTGTTGACCACAATCCGACTTCTCCCTGCTCCCGCTCCCGCTCCCGCCCCTGCCACTGCCACTGCCACTGCCACTGCCACTGCCACTCATTTTTGTTGCACTGCAATACAAAAAGACTATGCTGACCCCTCCAAGTCGGTTTCCTTGCCTCCAAGGCCCTGGACCCGGCCCCACACCAGACGGAGTCATCAGCCATGGCATCGCGCCCCGATCAGACC
>JALQWE010001093.1 GCA_023258825.1 Planctomycetaceae bacterium
ACATCAATCAATTGTTTGCAGATGTCGAGGCTTCCATTGTGATTTATGCCTATCTCGGCAATGACGAAGATGCTCATATAACCTCTTGATCGTGGTATCTATACGTTACTTCATCTCAACTGCAATTTGCTCGTGCCCGAGAGGCGAGTAGAAACAGTGAGTCGGTCTATAAGCGGGATTTTGTAGCACCAGCAGTTTCCTGCTGATACCGACGACCATCCATCTATGCGGCCTACCCGAGGGTTGCTCGAAAGCGAACGGACAGTTCATGCCCTCTGCGCGGCCTTGCTTCAAGTGACGTACCGAGCCGCGGTTGTTGCCAACCACGCTGGTGCGCTCTTACCGCACCGTTTCATCCTTACCTGTGAAGAATCTTGCGAAACTTCCATCGGCGGTTTGTTTTCTGTTGCACGTAATGTCAGGTTTCCCCGACCTGGCTTTCGCCAGCACTTTGTCCTGTGAAGTCCCGACTTTCCTCAATGTTGCAATGCGAGCACCACAACACTGCGGTCGACCGACCGACTCACCGTTGCTTTAAGTGTATTAGCGAATTTATTCGCTCAGCAAGAGACGCTGTCGTAAACAAGCGAGTTCAAAC
>JALQWE010001094.1 GCA_023258825.1 Planctomycetaceae bacterium
TTGCCGTACATGCGGAAATAATTCTGGAAGGTAATCGAGGCCAGCGTCTGGTTCTCATGCTGGATCGCGACGTTCTCCTTGGCTTCGACGGCCTGATGCAGACCATCGGACCAGCGGCGTCCGCTCATCAGACGACCGGTAAATTCATCAACGATGACGACCTCATCATCCTGGATCACATAGTGCTGGTCGCGATGGAACAGGTTGTGCGCGCGCAAGGCGGTGGTCAGGTGGTGCATGAGCAGAATATTGCTGGCTTCGTACAGACTATGGCCCTCGGCCAGCATGCCAGCCTGTACCAGAATCCGTTCGGCGCTCTCGTGACCTTCTTCGGTCAGCAGCACCTGGTTCGCTTTTTCATCGACCCAGAAATCGCCGGGGCCGTTTTCTTCCTGGCAACGGGTGAGCATGGGCGCCAGCGCATTCATGCGCACGTAGAGCTCGGTATGGTCTTCGGCCTGACCGGAGATGATGAGCGGCGTCCGCGCTTCATCAATCAGGATCGAGTCGACTTCGTCGACGATCGCGTAATGCAGCTTACGCTGAACGCGATCCTGTACGTCGTACACCATGTTGTCGCGCAGGTAGTCGAAGCCG
>JALQWE010001095.1 GCA_023258825.1 Planctomycetaceae bacterium
GACGTCGCTGGGTATTACCCGCAGTTTCCCGCGGCTATGCCCAACTTCAGGGTTGGTTACCTTCTCATTACTCACCCTTGCGCCACTCACATTGCTGTGCGTACGACTTGCATGCCTAATCCACGCCGCCAACGTTCATTCTGAGCCAGGATCAAACCCTTCGAAATGTTTCGCGTTCAACATACCTATAAGATATGTGACGGAAAATCCTGCGATGTCACACGTCTGTACGCTCAAGGCGTTGCAGACGTTTTGTTGTGACCCGACAGGAAAGGCTTGAAGAACTGTATATTGATCTAACACGCGATCCAGCCCGTGATATGCAAGCACATCACTTGAACAGTCTCGCGCAGGCTTCCCTCAAGGGGTATCTAACAACTACTTCAGAACAGTCACGGGGGGTGACCTGTTCTTACTCCACGAATCGACCGGATTGTCAAAGATCGCTCTGCCAAAAGCATTCGGACAGGCTTTTGTGTCCTTTTCAGGTCACTGCCCGTCCTTTGTTTCGACATTCTTGATATTACCGCAAGACTCGTTCGCTTTCCAGCACTTTCTTAAAAAACTTCCAGATTTCTCAAATCAGCCCCCACCAT
>JALQWE010001096.1 GCA_023258825.1 Planctomycetaceae bacterium
GGCAATGCGGGATGCCTGTGGCGCTCAAGGTATAGCAACGAAACACACACCGGGCGAACTGACTAAACACTTCCGCACCGCCCTAGCCGCCCGTGGCGGTCGCATTGTGTGGGAGGGTGAATGATGGGAGCACCAGAAATCATCGTTCTGGTTGGTCTGTGGGCGATCATAGCTTTCTGCCTAATGATCTTCTGCATGGAGGGTCTGATGGAAGCGCATAACGTGGTGTTCTGGCCCATAGCGTTGTTCAAGTGGTTACTGCGCCAGTTGTATCTGGTGCTGTTTACGGAGTGGAAGCCATGACTGACGAAGCAAAGGCGCTGGTGGAGCGGTTGCGGTGGAAATGTATTGATGTCATGTGCGTTGAGCGTGATGCACATTGTGCCGAAGCCGCCGACCTAATCGAAACCCAAGCCCGCGAAATCGAGCGGCTAAACGCGATCCTGTCCGAAATGAACGACAGGGACGTTATTGCCCGGACTATGGCCGAGAACGAGCGGCTGCGGGAGGCGTTGGAGTTTTACGCTAACAATAAGAACTACCGCTATATCATCGGCGTGGATTGCACATCGGTCGACATAGACGCTGGCGACACT
>JALQWE010001097.1 GCA_023258825.1 Planctomycetaceae bacterium
AGCATTGAGGTTGACGGCGAGTCAGTCGGGTGACCGCAGTTGCGCGCTTTGCGCGCGGTTGAGGAAAGTCGGGACTTCACAGAGCAGAGTGCTGGCGCGAGCCAGGTCGGGGAAACCTGACATCCCGTGCAACAGAGAACACACCGCCGATGGCGCGACTTCGGTCGCGATCAGGCAAGGGTGAAACGGTGCGGTAAGAGCGCACCACGGTCGGCGGCGACGTCGGTCGGTGGCACGGCACTCGAAGCAAGATCGAACAGAAGGGATGAGCGGTCCGCTCGCCGCAAGGCAACCTTCGGGTAGATCGCCAAGATGGATGGTCACCGCCGACGACTCGCAAGGGTCGTCGGTACAGAATCCCGCTTACAGACCGACTCGCCGTCGCCCCCAATAGCGAAAGAGCGCGAGCGCGCCAATAATCTCGAGCGGCACATTCCACCAACCGCGCGCGGCGACGGGCAGCGCTTCAGCCGAGAACTCCCAACCACCGATCGGCCACCAGAACATTTCCGTGTTCGTGAACGCACCGTCAAACACCAGATGCAGGAACGTGCCGATGGGCAGACCGAGCAACACTTTGCGGGACGGTTTG
>JALQWE010001098.1 GCA_023258825.1 Planctomycetaceae bacterium
GTGCGAAGGAAATGGTCGCATCCAGCCGGTTGCGGAATTCCGGAGTGAATAGACGCTTGATCTCGGCCATCTCGTCGCCGCTTTGCTTCGACGAGGTGAAGCCCATCGACGATTTTTGCAGGTCGGCCGCACCGGCGTTGGTGGTCATGATGATCACCACGTTGCGGAAATCTGCCTTGCGGCCGTTGTTGTCGGTGAGGGTGCCATGGTCCATCACTTGCAACAGGATATTGAAGATATCCGGATGGGCTTTTTCGATTTCGTCGAGGAGCAAGACGCAGTAAGGTTTCTTGGTGATCGCCTCGGTCAGCAAGCCGCCCTGGTCGAAGCCGACGTACCCGGGGGGGGCGCCAATCAGCCGCGATACGGCATGCCGCTCCATGTATTCCGACATGTCGAAACGCAGCAGCTCCACCCCCAGCGAGGAGGCGAGTTGCTTCGCCACTTCGGTTTTGCCGACGCCGGTGGGGCCTGCGAACAGGTAGTTGCCGATGGGCTTTTCCGGTTCGCGCAGACCCGCGCGGGCCAGTTTGATGGCCGAGCACAGGGTTTCCACGGCCTTGTCCTGCCCGAAAACAACCCGTTTCAGG
>JALQWE010001099.1 GCA_023258825.1 Planctomycetaceae bacterium
GGCCACCACGTAACCCGGCGTGGCCGTGGGCACGATGAAGGCGCTCATGCCGCGTTTGCCCGCGGCCTTGTCGGTCACGGCGATGACGATGGCCAGGTCGGCGGTCTGGCCGCTGGTGATGAACTGCTTGACGCCGTTGAGCACATAGGCGTCACCGTCTTTCACCGCAGTGGTGCGCAGTGCCGACGCATCGGAACCGACGTGCGGCTCGGTCAGGCAGAACGCGCCCAGCATGTCGCCCACGGCCAGCGGGCGCAACCACTGGTCCTGCTGGGCGGCGTTGCCGTACTTCATGAGGATGGCGTTGACCGGGCAGTTGGTCACGCTGATGGTGGTGCTCACACCGCCATCACCCGCAGCAATTTCCTCCAACACCAGCGCCAGCGTCTGGTAATTGAGGCCCGCGCCACCCAGCTCCTCGGGCACGCAGATGCCGTAGGCGCCCAGCGCGGCCAGGCCCTTGTGGGCCTCTTTGGGAAAGTGGTGTTTTTTGTCCCATTCGCCCGCATGGGGCCACAGCTCTTGCCGCGCAAAGTCGCGCACGGCGTCACGGATCATTTCCTGGTCGGGGGTGAGCAGCATGTTT
>JALQWE010001100.1 GCA_023258825.1 Planctomycetaceae bacterium
GTCATTCCCAATTTTGTGGTGCAAGGCGGGGGCTACACCACGGGCATGGTCAAAAAATCAGGCCAGGCATCGCCCATTGAGTTAGAGAGCAACAAGGGTTTGTCTAACCTCAGAGGCAGCTTGGCCATGGCGCGCACTTACTTGCCCAACTCGGCCACTTCCGAGTTTTACATCAACCTCAAAGACAACGCGTCGTTGGATTACAAAAACGCTGCCAACCCGGGCTATGCCGTATTTGGCAAAGTGATCCAAGGCTTGGAGGTGGTCGATGCCATGGCTTTAGAACCCACAGGTGTGGTGGGCAGTTTCAGTGATGTGCCCCTGACAGACATCACGCTCAGCTTAGCACTGCAAACTCAATAAGGCGCTTCACATGACCGCTGCCATTTACTACCATCCAGAGGCTTACACCACCAGCGGTCCGAAGTTGATGGGGCGCAATGCGGCAGGCGAGTCCTTTCTCAAGGGGTATTTGAAGCACAGCCAAGCAAGCGAGTTTTGGGTGCAAGTTCAAAAGCCTGAGCACGGCCAACACTTTGCTCAAACTGCCAAGGCCATGGGCAGGCCACAAGCAGTCAAAGTGGT
>JALQWE010000109.1 GCA_023258825.1 Planctomycetaceae bacterium
GCTTGTGAAAAACACAGCAGCCAAAACAGCCGTGGTGCGTGACAAGAAATTGGCACCACCCGATGCACCAAACAAGCTGCCAGAACTGCCGCTGCCAAACGCGGCACCCATGTCGGCACCTTTGCCATGTTGCACCAAAATCAAACCAATCATGGCCAAGGCCGACAACATCTGTACAGCCAAAATTACGGTGATCATTGCATTCATGCTTTGCTCCAAATCTAAATGTCTACTGTCGTACGTTCAAGAGGGCTTAAGCACTCACTGAACCTGCGGCCATGATGGCCAAAAAGTCGGGCGCCTTGAGGGCGGCACCGCCAATCAAGCCACCGTCAATGTCGGGTTGTGCCAGCAACTGTGCGGCATTGGCGGCATTCATGCTGCCGCCATACAAAATAGAAATACGGTCTGAATGTGACGTTGCCGCTTTCAGTTGCGCACGCAACACGGCGTGAACCTCTTGCGCTTGTTCAGGCGATGCCGTTCGACCCGTTCCAATCGCCCAAACCGGCTCGTAAGCCACCACGATCGACGCCGCTTCCGCCTCGGAAATCCCCGAGAATCCGCCTTCCATCTGCCGATCCAGCACTTCCTCAGTCTGCCCGGATTGACGCTCCGCCAGCAATTCACCCACACACAACACGACCGTCAAACCACCCGCCAGTGCCGCACGCACCTTGCGATTGATCACCGCGTCCGTCTCACCCAGAATCGCACGCCGCTCACTGTGCCCAATCAGCACATATCGACAGCCGCAGTCTTTCAGCATTTCCACGGCAATTTCACCGGTGAAGGCTCCCGGAGACTCAAAGTAGACGTCCTGAGCCCCCAACTGCACCGCACTTCCACCAATCCGCTCACCGACTGGCAGCAAATATGGGTACGGTGGACAAACCAACACCTCTACCCCGGCTTCCTCATGAGCTGCCACGGCGGCCAATTCGCCCGCCAAAGCCACGCCACTCTGACGCAGAGTATTCATCTTCCAGTTTCCGGCAATCAAGAACCGACGCATGCAATCACTCTGCCTTCCGCAGTCAACTGTCCAAAAAACAATCTCAATCCACGAGACCATTCACTATTTTGAAGATTCTCCACGGGGATAGGACCCCAGGACTTCCAGCCGATCCGGAGGCAAGGCTTCCAGATCTTTCAGCGTCTTGCGAATCCGCGGTTCCGTCACATGCCCCTCAAAGTCGAGGAAAAACAGGTAACCCACCGCCGGTTGACGCAATGGAAAGGACTCAATCCACGTCAGATTCACCTTATTCCGACGGAATGGCTCCAGGGCCTCTGACAACGATCCCGGTTTGTGCGGAATCTGCAGCAAAACCGCAGTCCGGTCACTGCCCGTCGGCTCAGCCACACTGTCACCAATCACGGCAAACCGAGTCACATTGTTCTGGTTGTCTTCAATGCACTCCGCCACCACCGGTACGTCGTACTGAATCGCCGCCTGACGACTGGCGACCGCCGCAACGTTCGGCTTGTCACGAGCCAACTGAGCTGCCGTGGAGGTACTGGTGACCTCGATCAGCCGCGCCTGCGGCATATTGCGGGAGAGCCAGTCACGACACTGCGAAAGCGCCTGAGGCTTGCTGTAAATCTCCGAAATTTCACTGCGATCACAACGAGCCAGCAAGTTGTGATGCACATGCACCAACACCTCACCACAAATCCTCAGCGGCAGTCGAGTGAACATGTCCAGAGTGTCCACAATCCGACCGTCCGTGCTGTTCTCAATAGGCACAATCCCAAAATCCACGTGCCCACGGTTCACTTCTTCGAAAACCGTCGCAATCGTACTCACTGGCACCAAATCCGCAGATTCACCAAACCGCGAAATGGCCGCCTGATGCGTGAAACTAAAAGGAGGCCCCAGGTAGGCCACCCGAGTCTGCTTGATCCGCTGCCGACCGGCACTGAGCAACGGCCGAAAAATCGTGCGCAATTCAGTCGTTGTTAATGGCCCCTGACCAACCCGATCAATCAACCCCCAAACCTGCTGCTGATCCAGATCGCTGAACACAGCCCGAGATGGCGTTTGAACCCCCTTCATCTTCTCGAGATACAACGCGACACGACGGTTCAACAACCCCACCAACTGCTCATCCAGCCGACTGATCTCGATCTCCGGTGGAATACCCGCGTCCACCACGCCACCTGCTGCCGCTGCCGCCGGTACCGCTGGCGGACGCGGACGGGGCGCAGGCGTGGACGCCGCTGGCTTCTTCGCAACAGCCGTCTTCTCACCACCCGCACCAGACCCGGCAGCCGGCCGCGAACGCACTGCGGGCACAGCGGCCTTTTTCGCTAACTTTTTCACAGGTCTCTTTGATGCAGGTTTTTTTGCCATCGACCAGCCCAGCCCTCACCAGTATTTGTGCCCGCAAGGACCCTGCCCTGCCAATTTGCGACCAACGCCCCTACAGCCACCGCCCGCCACTTTTGCCCACGCACAGCAACCCATCCGCCAGTCAGCCGCTGCGACGGCCAACGCCAATCGCTTGCCTGAACCACCAGCTAAACGGAGATTTTTCTCCGACCAACCTTGTAATCAGGGGCAATTTGAGTGTCAAGCCGCCCGCCCTGGGAGTCTCAAATCCGCTGAAACTTCGTCAGAACACACACCCTCATCCCTCCACATCCCGCCGCTCGCATTCCAACAGAAACCACATCAACACCGCACGCCATTTAGGCAGCAGCCCACAAACCACCAAAGCAGCCAAAAAGGCACCCAGCCATCTGCCGCCCCACAGGTGCCAGACTGCCATTTTTACCCTCATCGCAGGCGGCCTGACGGCATCGGCTCACAAAAAACCCGAAAAAACACGTTTTTCAGCAATCTTTCTGACTGCGGTATGAGACGTGCTCTTGCCTTTCAACATCAACGTTGCTGGCACCCAGGTGCAGGCCCCGTTCAATCGCTTCGCAGATGTCAATCAACGCTTTTCGGTCAGCGTTTCTGGCTTTTCCATCTATCGCTGTCCCGTGCTTTCCTGACCGGACTCGGGACCCTCTCTGAAGGACATGTGTCATGGCTGTTTCCGGAGAAAAAATCATCGGCATCGACCTGGGAACAACAAATTCCGTGGTGTCGATCATGGAAGGCGGCGAGCCTCGCGTGATCGCGAATCAGGAAGGCAGCCGCACAACCCCCAGCGTCATCGCGTTCACGTCCAAAGGCGAAACACTCGTCGGCGAACCCGCAAAGCGTCAGGCCGTCACCAACCCGCAGAATACCATCTACTCCATCAAACGCTTCATGGGCCGACGACACCGTGAAGTCGAATCCGAGGAGAAACTGGTGCCGTACAAGGTCGTCGGTGCCACAACCGACTACGTCAAAGTCAACGTTCACGGCAAAGAACACACGCCTCCCGAAATCTCCGCGCTCGTTCTGCGAAAGCTCAAAGAAGCCGCTGAGAATCATCTCGGTCACAAAGTGAATAAGGCGGTCATCACCGTGCCCGCCTACTTCAATGATGCTCAGCGCCAGGCAACCAAGGACGCCGGCCAGATCGCCGGCCTTGAGGTCGCGCGAATCATCAATGAGCCCACGGCAGCCGCTCTCGCCTATGGACTCGAAAAGAAACGCGAAGAAAAAATCTGCGTGTTTGACCTCGGCGGCGGAACCTTCGACGTCTCGATCCTCGAAGTCGAAAACGAACTGATCGAAGTGCTCAGCACCAACGGTGACACTCACCTCGGCGGTGACGACTTCGATGAAACCCTGATCGGGTTCATTGCCGGTGAGTTCCAGAAAGAGAACGGCATCGATCTCCGCAAGGACCCCATGGCTCTGCAGCGGCTCCGTGAGGCGTCTGAAAAGGCCAAAAAGGAGCTCTCCACCCAGCAGTCCACCGACATCAATCTGCCCTTCATCACGGCCGATGCGTCCGGGGCAAAGCACCTGCAACTCAGCATCTCCCGCTCAAAGTTCGAAGAACTCATTGATCCACTCGTCGAACGCTGTCGGCAACCGGTGCTGAATGCACTTAAAGACGCCAAACTCAAGCCTTCCGATATCCACGAAGTCGTCCTCGTCGGCGGCTCAACCCGCGTCCCACGTGTGCAGCGACTGGTTCGCGACATGTTCGGCAAAGAACCTCATCAGGGTGTCAACCCCGACGAAGTCGTGTCGCTGGGTGCCGCCATCCAGGGCGGGATCATCGCCGGTGACGTGAAGGACGTCGTACTTCTCGACGTCACACCACTCTCACTGGGCATCGAAACCGAAGGCGGCATCATGACGGTGCTCGTGGAACGCAACACCACGATCCCCACAACAAAAACCGAAACCTTCTCCACCGCAGCTGACAACCAGCCCGCAGTGACAGTGCGCGTCTTCCAGGGCGAACGCAAGATGGCCGGTGATAACCGCCTGCTCGATGAATTCACTCTCGACGGAATTTCCGCCGCTCCGCGCGGTGTTCCACAGATCGAGGTGAAATTCGATATCGATGTCAACGGGATTCTCAGCGTGTCCGCCCGCGATAAGGCGACCAGCAAACAGCATTCGATCCAGATCAAACAGTCCAGCGGGCTGTCTCAGGAAGAAATCGAACGCATCCGCAAGGACGCCGAAGCACACGCAGACGAAGACCGCAAACGTCAGGAACTGGCCGCAGCAAAGAACGAAGCCTCCTCACTCGTCTACCAGTCCGAAAAGACACTGCGAGAACACGGGGACAAACTGGATGCGGCCTCAAAGTCAGCCATCGAATCCTCAATCGCCAAAGTCAAGTCTGCGTCCGAGGGCAGTGATACAGCCGCCATCAAGTCCGCAGCCAGCGAACTGGCTCAGGCAGCACAGGCTCTCGCTCAGCATATGTCCGCTGACCAGGGTGGCTCTCAACCGGGTTCCGCTTCCAGCAGTGGCCCGGGTGGCAGCGATGACAACGTGATCGATGCGGAATTCGAAAAGAAGTAAGCCGCGACGATTCATTCCAGGATTCTGAAAGGCCCGAAGCAATTCCTCACGGAATCGCTTCGGGCTTTTTCTATTCATCTTCGCAGGGTCAGGATGCGGCAACTCGTCCGCCGCCCCGCTCCGTCTCACACCAGCTCCGGCACTTCATATCCTTCCCGGTACTCACGACGCAGCCACTGGTTCGCAGACTCTGAGTCCCCGGTAAATCGACCCGTTGCCGGGTCCAGCGTCAACAACGCACTCACTCGCAAGGTGGGATCGTCCGGACGAACTCGATGCGCCAGCATGTGCTCGTGCGTCTCACTCAACAGAGTCTTCCAGAGCTCCAGATCGACCGCCTGCAGCGACTCATGAGTAAACGGACCACCAGCACGCCACGCGATGTTCGCCAGATTGCACCAGCCAGTGGAGTGATGACCGACTTCGACGTCTGTGTTCAGCAGGCGGCGATCCCGCGCCCGAACCGCCTCAATGAAATTCTGCTGGTGCAAACCCATACCACTGGTGCCCTTGAATTTTCGCAGCTCCCTGCCCTCGCGGTCATAGGCCACCGCACTGCCCCGCTGACCTTCCAGACGACCACCCTCACAGTACACCACGTACCCACTGCCCGGTCCCGGGTGTTTCGGTGAACCCTTGGCTTCCGGCCCCGCCGTCAGATTACTCAGGCCAATCACCACCGGGATCACACCCGTGTCGAAATAGACCAGATGCACATTGGGTGTTTCACCCGCGTCATTCCATGCGACTCGCCCGCCACCACCCAGAATCCGCTTTGGCAGAGTCACTGCGTCACGGAACACCACGTTCCGGACATCATCCAGCACATGCACTCCCCAATTCCCCATCTCACCCGACCCGGTGTTCCAGTCCCAGTGCCAGTCGTACTGCAGATTGTCCCGAAAAATCGGCTTGTCCGCTGCCGGCCCCAGCCAGAGATCATAGTCGACGGTTTTCGGAATCGGCAGCGGCTCAGTGCGTTTGCCAATCGGCCCGCGAACCCCGTAACGATTCACCCGGACCGACTGCAATTCCCCCAGCGCCTTTTCTTCGTGCAGAAACGCCTTCAACTCGGCCTGCATAGGATCCGAGCGCTGCTGCGTTCCAACCTGACAGATGCGATCGTACAACCGCGCGGCTGCCACCGCCTGGTCACCTTCCCATTGACTGTGCGACAGAGGCTTCTCGACATACACATCCTTGCCCGCCTGCATCGCCTGGATTGCCGCCAGACAGTGCCAGTGGTTGCAGGTGGCTACGACCACAGCGTCCACATCCGGCGATTCAATCAGCCGCCGCAGATCCTTCGACCCCATGGCCTTCGGAAATCGCTCCTGCGCCTTGCCCAGACGTGACTCGTCCGGATCACACACAGCCGTAACGTCGACGTCATCAACCTTCGAAAAGGCACCCATTAACTCATTGGAACGACCACCGCAGCTGATGAATCCCATCCGCACCGAATTGTTGGCGCGGATCGCTGCTACCGTCCTTCGCGGGGCCGCCAGAAATAATCCGGCAGACAGTCCTGCCGACAGAACCTGACGACGCTTCAATGACTTCATCTGTTGTTCCCCCGAGATCACATGCTGATGAAAACTTAAACCATCGGACTCTACTGCACCGCCGCGATCTTCTTCACGGAGTCCATAATCGACCGCGGCATTGGTCAACCCGTCACGAGGCGACCGAAAAATTCACCTTCATTCACCGTGGGACGCTCGGGACGACCTTTATAGATCCATGTCAATTGACGATGGTCCAGTCCCATCAGGTGCAGAATTGAGGCGTGCAGATCATGCACATGCAAACGATCCTCCACTGCACGCAGCCCTAACTCGTCCGTCCCACCAATCGTCTGACCTCCTTGAACCCCACCGCCCGACATCCACATCGTAAAGCCGGTCGGATTGTGATCACGACCATTACCTTTTTCCGACATCGGAGTTCGCCCGAATTCGCCTCCCCAGATCACCAGCGTCTGATCCAGCAAGCCCCGCTGCTTCAGATCCCGCAGCAAACCTGCCACCGGACGGTCACTCGCACGACACAAGCCCGTATGATTGGCTTCTATCCCTGAGTGCGCATCCCACTTGCTGCCTGCGCCGTGATACAGCTGAATAAAACGCACGCCACGTTCCACCAGGCGTCGTGACAACAGACACATCCGTCCGAACACCGCGGTCTCTTTGTCGTCCAGTCCGTACAGCCGCTGAGTCTCCTGGGTCTCTTCCTGAATGGCGACCGCTTCCGGCGCGTGCGCCTGCATCCGGAACGCCAGCTCATACGACGCCAGCCTTGCCTCCAGTTCTGTCTGTTCCGGATGCTCCGCCGCAAATCGGCCATTCAGCCGATTCAGCAACTGCAGCTTCTGCTGCTGCCGACGCGGTCCCGAACCTTCCGGCGCTGTCAGATGTGGAATCGGATCCGATCCTTCCTGAAGACGCACGCCCTGGTACTGCGCCGGCATAAATCCCGCACTCCAGTTCCGCGGTCCATTCACCACACTGGACTTGTTGTCCTGCATCACCAGAAAGGACGGCAGATTGCTGTTTTCACTGCCAAGCCCGTAGGAGACCCAGCTTCCCAGAGATGGACGGCCACCAATCAACGAACACGTGTTCATCTGACAAACTCCGGACGAATGATTAATTCCATCCGCCCAGCAACCTCGCAGCACGGCGAGATCATCCACGCATGTCGCTGTCTCCGGCAGCCAGTCTGAAACCCACGTGCCACATTCCCCATGCTGTCGCCACCGACGACGGCTGGCCAATAACGGCGAACGAGATTCTCCCATGGGAGTAATCACGTCTCCGAAACTTGCCGGCAATTGCTGCCCCGCCAGCTGATTCAGCAGGGGCTTCGGATCAAACAGGTCCAGATGGCTGGGTCCACCCTCCATAAACAGAAAAATCACACTTTTCGCGGTGCCCGGCAATGCCGGCACTAATGCCCCAGCGCTTCGCGCAAGCTCCGCCATTCCGCCCGGTGCCGACGAGGGCTCAGCCAGGACCACGGACGCGGCGAGTCCGGCGAAACCGCCACCGCCCGCCGTCAGAAAGTCGCGTCTGCGCTGTCTGAATGCCTGGTCCATCACCGGCCCCCTCTTTCCTACTGCTGATACGCACCTGCACCACTCTGCCCACAGATCCAGCACGAAATTCTTACAAAACATCCGGCCCCGGGCACGCTTAAAGACGCCTGTTCATGCGATTTCCGGAAATCTCGCGCCTCCCGATCACTCCCGCACGGGCTTGCCCGCGGCAATCAATTCGCGATGCCCCATCAATCGCGCCTTTTCCCCCTCAGGCGCAGTCTCGATCGCCGTGCTGATCCATTTTCCCGCTTCATCAAACTGCCCCTGATCCGCCAGCGCCGCCGCCAGGGTGTCCAGAGTATTCCATTGACGATACTCCGTCATCCCACAGGCCGCCTTCGCCAGTTCCAAGGCCCGGGCTGGCTGCCGGATGGTGTCGTCCGGGCAGGTCGCCAGTAGCCACGCAAGATCATTCGTGGCTTCATACGTCAGTGGACTGATGCGGATCGCCTGCTCCAGATCACCGATCGCATTCGCATACTGCTGCTTTCTGCGATACGCGAATGCGCGATTTCCCAGCGCATCCACATACTTCGCGTCCACTTTCAGCGCTGCCGTAAAGTCCGCGATGGCCTGATCCACCAGGTTCAGTTTCTGATGCACGATCCCTCGATTGTTCAACGCTTCAGCAAACTCGGGGACAATTTTCAGCGCCGCATTCAGGTCGTTCAGTGCCGCCTTGTACTGCTCCGTCTCGATGTACGCCAGAGCTCGATTGTTCAGATACAGCACACTTCCCGATTCAAGTGCCAGCGCCTGCGTAAAATCGTTGATCGCCGCCGCATAATTTGCCTGCAGATAGTAGGCCTTCCCCCGATTGTTCAGAGCTCCGGAATTCTTAGGAGCCTTCCGCAGACTTTCAGAAAAATCAGCGATCGCCTTCTCATACTGCTGATGCGCCAGATACGCAACACCTCGCAGATGATAATTCTCTGACGTCGCCACACGAGTCAACCGGCCCGACAATTCCTGAATCGCTGAGTCGAATGGGACGGTCTCCTTTTCCCACAACCATCCCCCCTTCTCGCTGATCCAAAGCCATTCGCCATTTGTCAGCGCGACCGTAAACACTTCTCCAAGATAGGACGTCCAGACGGTGGCGTCCGGGGTCCGGATCGGGGCCCCATGCCGCACAATCAGGATTCTGGTGCCCACACGCGGATCCCGAGCCGCCCCCTTTGGCTCCTGACCCACAGCAGAATTTCCCAGACACAACAGACCACAAAACATCAGAAC
>JALQWE010000010.1:0-16582 GCA_023258825.1 Planctomycetaceae bacterium
GCAGACAAACCCAGATCCATCCCGTGCCTGCGGTGAGTCCGAATCCAAGGCGGCAGTCTTCCGGTCGCCCACTGCATTCATCACCGCGTGCGTCTCGGTAACCACCATTGCCGGGCAATTCCACAAAAATCGGGTAGCGTTTTTCGGAATCCCAGTCATGAGGAAGCCACAAAATGCAGGCCAATTCTGACGAATGCCCTTCTGGAACATAGCGGACCCGGCGACCGGCCCGCGGTTCAGCGTCTTCCACCTCCGGGACGACCATGTCTGCCGCCACTGTTCGCCAGTCCGGCCATGTCGGCTGGGAATTCTGAGCGATCGCGGCGTGGGGGTCGCTGATCAGGGCCATCAGCAAGGCCAGGACGGAGACGGCGACTGCAACGTTCATGGGGCTGAGTTTCCATGCCGGACAAAATGCTGTGTGGCCGTCGTCTGATTGCTGCGATTCACGGTGTGCCGGGTTCAACCGATGTTGGATGTGGTGAACACAAACAGAATGCAGAGCCAGACGACGCCCAGGATGTGCCAGAAGCCTGAGGCGAATGTCACCCCCCACGAATACTCATGATCGTAGCGATCTGCGAACGCGGAAAGCGTCACCCACAGCAGCACCGACTGAGCGACCAGAAAATGCATGCCGTGCAGAGCGGTGAACATCACCACAAAACTGTGGACACCCAGCTGGGAATTGTCGGCGGTGCGAGCTCCTTTGTCCATGGCCCACAGGCCATAGCCCTGCACGATCACAAACAGCATGGCGGAGACCAGAGCCTGTAACAACGCCCTACGGAACTCGGGCTGTTTTTCACGACGCACGCAGGCCCGGGCTCGTTCCATGTACCAGCTGCCCGCCACCAGCAATCCGGTGCTGACGAGGAAGGCCCACGGCAGCCGCAGTCGGTCTGAAGGGGTCTGGCGACCGAAGAGAGCGGCCAGCAGAAATGAGCCACTGATGACCAGAATGGCCTGGCACACCGTAGCAAGGTAAAAGCGGCGGGCCAGTGAAACGCGAATCAGATCCCAGCGATTGGCCATGGCACTCATCGACGTTCGGACGGGAAAGGATCAACTGGACAGAACAGCCAGGGACCCACGTCCGGATCCACTTATTTGGGCTGCGCCTTTTCCATTTCCCGACTGATCATAGAACACAACCAGTCCTTTTGAACCTGGCCATTCACGGCAGAAGTGGAAAACATCATCTTTGGCACGGAACCGGAACCCACCTTGACATACAGATCCACGTGCCTCGCGATGTATTTCGCGGGAACGCCGGATTCCAGCTCTTTCTTCAGGGCCTGAGCCCCCACCAGTTTTTCTGCATGAGCCTTTGCTGCAGCGGCCGAGCGGTTTTCGGCGAACATCCAGTCGTGAAATTCCTCGTACTTTTCCGGCTGACAACGCCAGACCGCAACGGCCAGCCGGCCAAGCTGGCAGGCACCCGCGTGGCCCGACCCCGTCGCAGCGCGATTGCAGGAACGTTCCAGTGGAACCGGCAAGGCAATCACGGCGACGTCATCCCCAAACTGCTGCAGAGCACCGCGAATGGCCTTGTGCGTTTCACGGCAGTGAGGACACGTGTAATCGAACATTTCCACGAACACATAACGTGCATCGGCAGACCCCAGCAGTGGCCATGCCCGCACGTCCAGGGTGATCGGCCCACTGACGCCAGCCACCGTGATTTTGCGGGGGGCTGGTTTTTCGGCCGGTGTCGTGACCGTCGCGGGATCAGCCGGTTGGGTCGGGGACTGTGGGTTGGTGGTCGGTTCGGTGCCAGAGACCCCGACGGGAGCAGTGTTTACTGCCGCTGCGGCAGGCGTTGCGAGAGCGGGTTCGGCAGCCGGTACTGAGGGCTGGCTGGCGGCAGGGGTGTCATCAGATGCAACGACAGACTGGACGATGTTCGGACCGTCTGCCGGTCCCTGAGTCACCTCATCAGGTGTGCTGGTCAGCATCACCATCGGACTGTGCCAGAGGGCATTGTGGAATGGCGAAAGCATCAGCAACATGGCCGACAGATCGGGTGCTTTTGAGCTTACCTGTTTGGCGGATCCGGAGGAATCGGTGGTCGGTGCAGCGAACTCGTCCGCCGGGGCCGGGGGATCCGCTTCCGGTGCTGCGAACTCTTCACCCGGGGCGGAAAATTCTTCACCTGGGGCCGCGAACTCTGCGTCAGGAGCAGAGAATTCCGACGTTTCCGCGTTTCCAGCCGCCGGAGTCACGTAGTCAGGAACGACAATCTGAAACGTGGGTTCCTGTTTCGTCAGCAGTTGACTGACGATCAGCAGCGATGCGGCGATCAGTCCGTTTCCGAGGGACTTAAGACGAATGGTGCTGGAAATCCGCGGTGAGAGCAGTGTGGTTCCGGCCAGAATCAGTCCGCAGGTATGAACGGCAATGCAGTAGGGACAAATGTGCTGAAGTGCAAAAATCTGCAGTCCCATGAACCAGAAGGCTACCAGACCCGCGGCGACGAAACCCGTCGTCAGGCCACTCCAGAGCCAGCGATGAAACACGACCGGCGTTGGTCGGCTGACAAAAAACAACAGGCTCAGCAGAGTGGCATACAGCCCGGCGGCCGGAAGACTGACCGGAATTCCGAGGACTTTGGACCAGCGGCTGTTCAGCACGTGCCCACAGTCCACGATTTCTCCGGATCCGCAGCCATAAACCGGCTGCATCTGCAGTGCTGTCCAGGCGAGATACCCCGAAATGACCAGTCCCGTTGCACACAGACTTCTGAGGCTCCAGGCGGTGCGTGAGGAGATCCCGGGCACGGTCGTGATGGTCCCCGGGGCAGTTGGGGCAGAGGCGTTGACACTGGTCATGGACACACCTTCAGAGCACTTCGGGGAAAAAGAACACGACAGGTTTCAATCCGCACAGCGACGAAACCCGGGATGTCGCATCCTGACTGACGGCGGTCAACGCCCCACTGGGCGATCGCCTGCAATCCCGGTCTCTGAAACACGTATTAAACAACCCAGGCGAAGCCACGCCTGAAGGGGGCCGCAGGCTGACCCAGTCAACCCAGTCCTCTCACAGTGTTTAATATGTTGCTAGTATACACGCTGAGAAAACCCGGGTACGGTAAAATT
Source organism: Planctomycetaceae bacterium (assembly GCA_023258825.1). Lineage (GTDB taxonomy): Bacteria > Planctomycetota > Planctomycetia > Planctomycetales > Planctomycetaceae > SXXK01. Next base: position 3,102 of record JALQWE010000010.1, read on the forward strand.
CCAGAAGCTCAGGATTTTCCGAACGGGCAGACTTCGCAGTTCTGGCTGACCCTGATGTTGCCGGTGCTCCTGCGTCGGTCGTGGCGTGCATTCCGCGGGATTTTGCCCGCGTTGTAATGCGTGTTGCAGGGACTTTGTCGGTCATACCTGTCTGGAGGGCAGCTTTTTGCGTGAGCGCGCAATTGCATCCGGGCCGGCTTGGCCGCTGCGTTTCGGTTTGCAACCACGGATGGACTGGGAAAGCGCAGTTCCACCTTAGCTGGCTCAGATGTGCGGCTTGAGTATCAGACCACGGATAGGCACAGATAAGCACGGATGGACCGGGCGGACTTGCGGGGCGCAGTTCCATCTGGGTCGGTACAGACTTGCGGCTTGGCAGGAGCCGCGCCCTCCCGAGGGGTGGTTTGACGGCTTGGCAGGAGCCACGACTTCCTGATGCAATCTGAGGGTCCACGCGTGCTTAGGCTGATCATTCGCACGGTGTTGATCAGAAGGTGCGAAGCTGATCCACCTGAACCATTTGAGGTCCCTGAGGGCCGTTCACTGGTGCGAGGAGCGCTGTGGATGGGACGTTGGGATTGTAGATTCCGGCGGAGGGATAAGCCGGTGCGGCAGCGCCACAGGCGCCGGTCTGGCAGGGAGCACATCCACCACCGTAACCACCATAGCCACCACCACAGCCCATCAGGCAGCAGCCGCTGGCCGAGGTGACAATGAACAGGCACACAGCAAGATTGAGCAAGCGCGTCATTTGAGAGCCTCCGAGGTGTTACCGGGATCCGGCAACAGGCGGGACAGAGTGTGCGCGGCCTCGCACCATGTGGATCTTCAGCTGACAGAAAAGTGCTTCCTGCTGGCAGCTGAACGCGGGTGAGAAGAAACCGGCAAACTTGAGAGGAGAGAAAGAGAGGAGCTTTGAACTGCAGGAATCTCAGTTCGAGTGATTCGAAGGTTAGTGCGAATCGGCAAAACAGGTCAAGAGGGAATTCCGGTCGGAATTTTTGGCGGGAACATGTTCCGGGAGCCGGGGGGCGTTGAGCGAATGCCAGCACCTGCGTCTGTTGGGGATCTTTCCCGGGATCAGCATTGAAAATCCATTGAAATCACGCATGGAAATGATCGATCGGGCGATCCCTGAACCCCATCAGAGCATTCCCCAACGCTGTTCCGCCCAGGGGCGGACTCCGGATCAGAACATCACACCGATCCGTCTGCGTCAGCACGACATCCTCACTCGTGACCGCCGTGCTTTTCCAGGGGCCAAAACACGTGAACCATACGTCCCGGAACTCGCCCGGACCGTAAAACGACAGTTGGATGGCCCTATATTTCTTGCCCCATATTCCGTCGTTCTTCCCTATTTCTTCGGAAGTCTGGTGGGAGGAGAGAGTTTTCGGTACTTTTCCATCAGTGGCCGTCCTCTATTCCTGAATGCGCACCTCAGCCCATTTGATGATCCACTCGATTGCGAAACTCCTGTTTGCGGCGGGCAGTCGTCGTTCGCAGTTTGTTCAACTTGTTTGAACTGCTCTAATCTGCAGAAATTCAAAACGCTGAAACAGCCACAACTGGCCGGCGCAATTCGCGAGGTGCGACGGTAGACTTGAGAGATTGCCGAAAATCCTGGTTTTGGAGTGGACGACGTGAATAAAAAGGAGTTGAAGCGATTAGCAAATGACCGCGTTGAAGACGCCAAAATCCTGCTCAGTAACCAGCGCTGGGGAGCATCCTACTACCTCCTGGGATATGCAGTAGAGACAGCATTGAAGGCGTGTATCCTGAAATTCGTCGAAGAGACCGGGGTGATCTTTTCGGACAAAAAATTCGCTGAAAAGTGTTGGACTCATAAATTCGACGAATTGTTGAAGCAGGCGAACCTGGAACCCATACTTTCTCGCGACATCAGTGCTAATCCTGTACTCGGCAGTTACTGGAGCATCGTTGTTTCCTGGACTGAAGTATGCCGGTATCAACAAAAAGAAGAAACTGATGCTCAAAGCCTTTACAATGCCGTTACGAACGACCCTGACGGAGTACTTCCATGGATAACCCGACATTGGTGAATGAACAGATTGATGATGGCGCGCTGCTTCTGCAGCATCTGAGGGAAAAGGGTTTTGATGTTGCCGTTGGCTTTTGGGCTCTCACCACTGACGATGCGAGATGGATTCTCTACATTGCATCCCCCGAGATTGAGAAGCAGGGTCTTGCCGATGCTTTTCGCGCGGTCAACATTGAACTTGGAGGAACAGGTTTCCACTGGATCCAACGGTCAGATGTCAGACTCATAAGTAGCAATCATCCGATAGCGACTGACGCAATCTCATTCGGAAGCGATCGATTTGCAACGAGATTCGGCGGCCGAAAACTCGGCGGTTTGATCATTGAGAGCGCATACATCTATCCGATTACGGTAAGCGTACTCCCCAACCACAGCTGACGCGGGTTGTACCATAGCAGCCTTCCTGTTTCTGTTTCTTCAGGACGTGGAGGCCCTGCGAATGGCGAGTTTGACGAGTGCTTCGGTGTGTGAGATGTGGTGAGATCGGTTGCTGCAACCTGGGGGCCACCCATCTGTCATTTGGCCGCTTCAGCCTGCAGGTCTGCCGGAAAAGAGCGGGCGGCAAGTACCACTCCGCTATTAAAGCTGGTCACGAAAACGTGAACCAATCCTGACGAGGTTGCTGGCAACGCGGAACAGCACGAATCACGTGTCTACCGGCTTCGCCATCGAAGCAGAGCACACAGCCGTCGGCCAGATGACCCGGGAGGACGACCGCACCGGAAGACTCGCGCCATGCCCCTTTGAGTGGGACACAACATCAGAACGTCCCCCGAATCCGACAGCGATCGCCACTCGCGAACACTGTGTTTTCTGTGGAATTCCAAAACTCCTGAAAAAGAGTCCCGGAACTCGCCTGGACCGTCAAACGACAGGTGGATGGCCCAATGTTTGGTCCGCCATATTTAGTCCCGCATATTTTCCCTGACAAAATCCATTGACAGCGGCTAGCGCCCGTTCCTGGCAAGGTTTTGATTCTGCAGATCACCCCAAAACAACTCTTCCTTTCAGAAGAAACCACGGTATTACTCAACCATGACCTCAACCATCGACATCACAGCGTTCAATCGCGGAACTGATCCGATTCTGCAGTTCATTACTGTGGATCAGGCTCGGGCGATTGTCCAGTTTCGTGGAGATGCCGCATTGCGGAAGAGGATCGACCAACTTGCTGAACTGGCAAATGAAGGCGAGTTGTCCGAAGAAGAGCGGGCTGAGTACGAAGGTTACGTTCACGCCAACAAGTTTGTGGCGATTTTTCAGGCAAAAGCGCGCAAGCTTCTGAGTAACTCCCGGTCATGATCGACGCGGCGACAAGACGGCTGGTCCGGGAACGAGCCGGAAATCGCTGCGAGTATTGCCAACTGCATCAGGACCACTCTCCGCTGGCAACGCTGCAAATCGAACACGTCAATCCTCGAAAACACCGTGGCACTGACGATATCGCAAACCTTGCTCTTGCCTGCATTGACTGCAATCTTTCGAAGTCCAGCAACATCGCGGGACGAGATCCACACTCGGCAGGCATCACCCCTCTCTCTGACCCTCGCCGAGACGTTTGGGAGGATCATTTTCAGTTTGATGGTGCATTTCTGGTGGGCAGAACACCAAAGGGTCGCGCTACCATTGCCGTCCTGAACATGAATTCAGACTACCAGCTTGAACTCAGAGCGACCTTGCTTGAGGAGTGAGGTCCACTGCAATGGTCTGACGAATTGGTTGCGTTTTGCCGGTCGGCCGACCGGCACATTTTTTCGGATCAGGGTTGAATCAGGGTTGAATACGTCAGCGAATAGAAAACAGGCTGTCAGGGACTAAACCATCCGGTGGCGTTGATGCGCTGAAGTTCGCTGTCGATGTCTGAACCTTCATAAAACGAAAGCCAGCCGTGCAGGGTTTTCGTTTCTCCGGGGGCGCAGTCCGGGAATTTTGGGTCTGCGTGCAGGCAGGGACACGGGGCGTTGCCCCAGGCTCGATCGATAGGAGACCATCCGGTGATGATCCAGCGTGTTTTGTCCGCAGTGGCGGCGATTGAGTACCGGCCTTCGAAGCGTTTGTTCTCATTGGTCTGATCTGCAAAGCCCGCGGCGCCTTTCAGCATGACACAGTTCTGAACTCGCAGGTCGCTCAGCGGTTTGTCCGTGCCGTTCTTCAGCCACATTGTCATCCGCACATGATCTCGTTCAGCCCGGGCTGTCGTGCCGAATTCAATGCCGTTGGGGAGTCGCCAGGTATTCTGCAGGGTCCGATCGTTCGTCTGCGACCACTCGCTGACAGGAAGGACCAGTCCCTGTTGGTCCCAGATGGTGGGCACATGGGTGTGGGCCAGCCACGTGAGTCCGAGATTGGACCAGATGGCTTCGGGAATGTCTGCGACGACGTAGCTGTGATCGTCCCAGGGGCAGAAGACGCTGATCTTGGTTTCTCGCCATGGATCCACTGCACCATCAAGAAACCCGATACGGGGGTGCCGTCCGCCCGGATAGGGCAGCATCAGCAGGCGATCAGCAGGTTTCGCGGCTGTCGTGGGGACGCTGATGCGGAACTCTTTCAGTTTCTGTGCCACCTGCTGTTCATCAAGGCCGGTGACCATGGCCATTTCCCGATGGTCATAACGATGCCAGGCCATGTTCTGCAGCCAGAGCTGCAGTTCCTGTTCGTTACGACACGGGCGCAGCTGACGGTCTGCGGAATGAGTCTTCACGGGTAGCGTGAGGGCGAGCACGAAAAGAAGCAGTGTGTTGAGGCTGATCATGGTGGGTTGTGGGGGCTGGAGAGACGTGAATCGAGATCCCGGAGCAGGTCTCAGGGCGTATGACAGGGTTCAGAATCGTGCCTGGCGTTGTGCGAGGTATTCCATCAGGGCTTTATCAAAGGGCATGCTGGTATCGAGCGGAACGTAGTCAGCGCCCATGGCCATGCAGGCGGTGCGATACTTGCCACGGAGTTCTTCGAGGGCCTGCAGGTATTCGGTGCGGATGCCGCTGGCATCGAGGACCTGATGTTCCTGGGATTCCGGTTCCAGCAGGTCGACACTACCGGAAAAGGGGAATGTGACTTCAGCTTCATCGAGGATATGGAACAGGATCACATCATGGCCGCGAAATCGCAGTGATCGCAGAGCATCAAGGATCTCATCCGGGTCGGCCAGCAGGTCCGACATGAGTATCATCAGGCTGCGATGTCGGATGATTGATCCGGCGCGACGCAGATTTTCGGCGATCTGAGTCAGGCCGGTGGGCTGACAGCGCTGCAGGACGGACAGGATATCTCCCAGTTGCGAGCGTCGGCTGCGTGCTGGCAGGCTGGCGCGCAGTTGATCGTCGAAGGTCATCAGCCCCACGGGATCCTGCTGGTGAATCATCAGGTAACTGAGCGCTGCGGCGAGGCAGATGGCATAGTCGAATTTCGTGAGGTTCTGTCGGTAGGTGTAGCCCATGCTGCGTGACAGATCCATCAGCAGGTAACCGGTGATATTTGTTTCGGCCTGGTAGCGTTTGATGTAGATCCGGTCGGTGCGGGCGAAGACCTGCCAGTCAATGTCCTTGGGATCATCGCCGGGTTCGTACCGTCGATGTTCGCTGAATTCCACGCTGAAGCCCTGAAACGGGCTGGCGTGAAGCCCGGACAGCAGGCCTTCAATGATGAAGCGGGCGCGCAGGTCGAGTCTCCCGATGCTCTGAATCACCTCCGGCTTGAGATAGTTTTCAGCGGAAGGCATATCGATGCTCCGGGGCTATCAGGGGATTCGGTATGCGAGGCGACCGACCTCGCACACCGGGAATGCGGACTGATGTGTGATCAGGGCGTCAGCGGAGGCGAATGGCCGGTTTCGACCAGGTGCGAGGCCATTTCGCCGGCATGGTAGCTGCTGCGAACGAAGGGGCCGCTGGCCACCATGCTGAAGCCCATGCTGCGTGCCATCGTGCCAATATGCTCGAATTCTTCCGGGGGAAGGAATCGTTCAACGGGCAGGTGTTCTGGTGAAGGCTGCAGGTATTGTCCCAGCGTGAGCATATCGCAGCCCACGGTACGCAGGTCGGCCAGAACGTCAAAGAGCTCGTCCATGGTTTCGCCCAGTCCCAGCATCAAACCGCTTTTGGTGGGCATTTCCGGTGCTTCGTCCTTCACCTGCTTCAGCAGATCCAGTGTGCGCTGGTATTCCGCGTTGCGACGAACACGGTGGTACAGTCTTGGAACAGTTTCGGTGTTGTGATTGAAGACGTCGGGACGAGATTCAATGACACGCGTGACTGCGGCGCGGTTTCCGCGGAAGTCCGGCGTCAGGACTTCCACCTGAGCTCCGGTTTTTTCGCGTACTGCGACCACGGTGCGGTACCAGTGTTCTGCACCGCCGTCGGGAAGATCGTCTCGGGTGACCGAGGTGATAACGACGTAGCGCAGGCCCAGTCGCAGAGCGGCTTCGGCGACGCGTTCGGGTTCATCCAGTTCCAGTTCTTCGGTCTTGCCTTTGGGGACCGAGCAGAATCCGCAGGGCCGAGTGCAGACATTGCCGCCAATCATGAACGTGGCTGTTTTCGTGGACCAGCATTCGGTGCGGTTGGGGCACTTCGCGCTTTCGCAGACAGTCTCCAGTTTCAGATCGACAATGACATCGCTGGTAAAGGCCATGCCGGGTTGCGGCAGGGGGCGTTTCAGCCAGCGAGGCAAACGCCGTGCTGGTGCGGAAATTTCCGGTGTCAGAACCGGCAATTCCTCAGAATTCTGAAGAGTGATGATCGGTAAACTTGTCATGAATCAATGTCCGAGTGCGTTTCAGAAACGGATGACTGGTGTGCAGATGATAGTCAGGATAGCCCAGTTGTTCACACAGGTGAATGGCCAGTGCCGAACGAATCTGAGCCATGGGAGTCGGCCGGACGCGTTCGGCATTCAGTGAGGAAATCCGCTGACCGAGCAGACCACGGCCAATTTCCCGGGATTCGTCCAGCCGCGGGCTGACATTCAGGAATACGCCGAAGCTGGTGATCCCATTGTCGACATGAATGCCCAGTTCGGCAATCACACCGTGTCGACCGTAGACGGCCATGGGTTCATCGGGTTTGACGGAGGCGATGACCTGCACATCGCGGCAGGCCAGAATGACGGCCCGCTGCAGGCAGCGTCGGAAGTCGACTTCGTCCAGCCGACATTCCAGCAGGGAGACGATAACGTAGGCCGCCAGCTGCCCGGGCTGATGCAGGATTGCGTGACCATCGCGGCGAACGCGATGCACGGTGATCAGTCGGGACTGCAGTTCCCGGGGATCCTGAGGAAGTTCGAGCAGGCTGGCCCCCTGCCCCACTGTCACGGTGGGCGGATGCTCGCACAGCAGAATGGCGGCATTGGTGCGGCTTTGCAGCCCCACTTCATGCACCAGCAGTTTCTGCAGTGCCAGCACGGAAGCAAGGTCGACGGTTCCCAGCAGACGCACCTCGGCGGTGGTCTGAGTCCGGTCGGAGAATTCGTCCCAGTCGATCTGCGTCATGATACCTCAGTGGGCCGTCGGCCGATCACTTGCGGCCCATGTGCGTCGCGCAAGCCTTGCGGCAGGTCAGCCGCATGGCCGTCACGGTTGTCCCATGATTATAGCGTTTTCTCGCGGGCTGGTTGGTGTTTGATCGTGCGAAACCAGTGACAGTCCGGGGGAAACCTGTTTTTCGGAAAGTCTGCTATTTTTGCGGCCGCGGTGTGCAGGTACCAGTGCTTTCCCGCCACTTCCTGCGGGAAAACGGTGAAGTCTGCGGGCATTTTGCGGGAAAGGCGGCAATTCCGGACTTTCTCCGGACCCGGAGTTGCCTATGTTTCCTGCAGTCTGCCAACTGGTGGGCGCAGGCCGCATTTCGGCCGATTTTTTCTTTTCAGCACGTGCAGGCAGGTCCATGGGATATCGAAATCTTCAGGAGTGCGTCCGGGATCTGGAGCAACACGGTCGTCTGGTGAGACTGAAGTGTGAGGTCAGTGCGGACCTGGAGGCAGCAGAGATCCATCGGCGTGTCTGCGAACGCGGTGGTCCGGCGATTCTGTTTGAAAACGTGACCAACTGCCGCTTTCCGATGGTCAGTAATCTGTTCGGCACACTGGAGCGTGCGCGATTTCTGTTCCGCGATGCTCTGACGTCCGTGGAAACGCTGGTGCACCTGAAGAAAGACCCCGCGTATCTGCTCAAGCATCCCCTGCGCATCCCGGGGACGCTGAAGACGCTGCTTTCCATGCGGTTTGCCAAACGCAGCAACGGTCCCGTGCTGGATTGTCGAACGACGATCGATCAGCTGCCGCAACTGAAAAGCTGGCCAATGGATGGTGGTGCCTTTGTCACGCTGCCTCAGGTGTACACGGAGCATCCGGATAAACCAGGCTACCTCAATTCCAACGTGGGCATGTACCGCGTGCAGTTGAGTGGAAATCAGTACCGGATGAATCAGGAAATTGGACTGCACTATCAGCTGCATCGCGGGATTGGTTTTCACCACGCTGCGGCGATTGCGAAGGGCGTTCCCTTCCGCGTGAATGTGCTGGTTGGTGGACCGCCGTCACTGGCCGTCGCCGCCGTGATGCCGTTGCCGGATGGGTTTCCGGAAGTGGCGTTCGCCGGTGCCTTGTCACAGCGAGCCATTCGTATGGTGCAGCCAACTGACGGACCGATGATCTGTGCCGAGTGCGATTTCTGCATCTCCGGGACGGTGGATCCGGATCGGCTGCTGCCCGAGGGGCCGTTCGGTGACCATCTGGGATATTACAGTCTGATGCATGACTTCCCGGTCATGACTGTGGATGCTGTGTACCATCGGCGGGATGCGATCTGGCCGTTCACCGTTGTCGGACGGCCACCTCAGGAAGACACGATCTTCGGGGCGTTGATTCATGATCTGACCGGGCCGGCCATTTCTGCTGTGCTGCCCGGGGTGCATGCCGTGCATGCCGTCGATGCCTCCGGCGTGCATCCGCTGTTGCTGGCGATCGGCAGCGAGCGTTATGTGCCCTATGCGTCAGAGCGACGTCCTCAGGAGTTACTCACGAACGCCAACGCGATTCTGGGGCAGGGACAACTGTCACTGGCGAAGTACCTGTGGATTACGGCAAAGGAAGATCGTCCGGATCTTGATATCCACGACATCGCAGGTTTCTTTGGTCATATTCTGGAACGTGTGGACTGGACGCGGGATCTGCACTTCCAGACTCGAACGACCATCGACACGCTCGATTACACCGGAACCGGACTGAATTCGGGTTCAAAACTGGTCGTGGCGGCGTGTGGCCCAGCCAAACGGACTCTGGCGACGGAGCTATCGGGGGATCTGCACCTGCCGGAGCGATTCAGTGATCCACGGATGTGCATGCCCGGCGTGCTGGCCGTTCGTGCACCGCGGCATGAGGGTCAGGCTAACCAGTCAGATGGGGAGCCGGAACGATTTTGCCGCGAGTTGTCGCAGGCCGGGGCATCAGGCCTTTCCGGCTGGCCGTTGGTGGTGCTGACGGAAGACAGTGAATTCTGTGCGGAAAGTCTTCGCAATTTCCTCTGGGTCACCTTCACCCGCAGCAATCCGGCGGCGGATGTGTACGGCATTGAGGCGTTTATGGATTCGAAGCACTGGGGCTGTCACGGTTCGCTGGTGATTGACGCCCGGATCAAGCCGCATATGGCTCCGCCGCTGGTGTCCGATCCGGCGATTGTGCGGCGAGTGGACCAGTTGGGTGCTCCTGGCGGACCGCTGCATGGCCTGGTGTGAAGACGTATGCGGTAATGAGTGTCAGCGTTTTGCCGCTGGTTGACGTTGTGACCAATTCCGCGTTATGGGGTGATGCGGTCAGCTAAATGGTACGCGTCGCACGCAACTCAGTAACGAAAACGGGCCGCTGTTCCTGAGAGCAGCGGCCCGTTGTCAGTTGAGTTCATGGCTTCAGCGGAAGTATCAGCTCTGCTGCTTCTGCTGTGGGTTGATCAGCGTCCAGAGGGCTTCGTCCAGCAGCAGTTGATCGGCCGCAGTGTCTGCAACCGTCGCTGTGTCAGAGACGGCGACCACGACCGCCGCGGGCTGCTGATTCAGGGCAGCCGGGAGATCAACGGGCTGAGGATCCTGTTGTGGCCGAGCCAATGTCTGAGCTGGTTTCTGTGACGTGCCGGGAAGCAACGCGGCCAGCAGAGCGTCAGCGGTCAGTGCGTCCAGAGTTTTCGCCTTGAGAGGCTGAGTGTTCTGTGTCACCGAGATGACGAAGACGCGAGCATCGCTCCAGGCACCGGCCGTGCCCATGGAATTAAAGCCACGCACCCAGAAGCGGTAGGTCCCGTTTCTCAGAGCCTTATCGTTGGGCAGCGTGTAATAGGCCTCGGTTCCTGCAGGATTGAGCTGGAAGCTGTTGACCTGCAGCACGATGTTTTCGTTGCGTTCCAGGTCACGAAGCAGAATTTCGTAACGGAAGGACGCTTTGTCGTGTGTCCAGGAGAAGACCGGGGTGCTGTCATCGATTGTTCCGCCGGGTCCGGTGATGGCCGGGGTCAGCGGATCGGGCACGTCGATACGGAAGTTGTAGTTCTCGCTCCAGCTGCTGAATTCGTTGGAATTATTGTATCCACGGACACGAGCGATGTAGGTGGTTTCCTTCAATCGCTGCGCGAAGGGCACCGTGAAGGATTTGGTGGTCAGACCATCCTGCAGGATGACCTGAGTCAGTCGTCCTGTTGTTGGATTCACTTCGCTGATCTGAATCTGGTAGAACGGCGCGTCAGGAGCAGAGGTCCAGACGAACGTCGGATTAGCGTCATCCACGGACCCGGCCGGGTTAGCAACCGGAGCGATGATCTTCGGGATGACCGGTGTTGGTTCGTCGAGAGTGAACGTGTACAACGCGCTGTACTCGCCCGCTTCGCCAGCGGAGTTGAACGCGCGGACCCAGACGCGGTAATCGCCCTGAGTCAATTTGTCCACGGCCGTGTAGGAGTTGGTTGTCAGATCCGTTTTGTAAATGATGCGATACTGGCCGGTGGTCATGTTGTTGACCCACAGTTCGTAACGGACGGCGCGATCCACGGCGGTCCATGTGAAGGTGGGGAACACAGTGGCGACCACCTTGCTGTCATTCAGTCCCACGGGACCTTTGACAACCGGGGCGGCTGGAGGAAGCACATCGACTGTGAACCGCAGTGCGGGGCTCCATGGGCCATACTTGCCATTGGCATTCGCAGCACGGAGCCATGCCACATAGATGCCCTGCGTGAACACTGTGGGGTCAAAGAAAGTCTGACTTCCGGGGATATCGGACTTGCGAATGTACTGGTTCTGGCCGGTCGTCAGATTGTTGACCCAAAGATCATAGGTTGCTGCTCCGTCAACAGCGGTCCACGTGAAGCGTGGATTAGTGCTGGACGTGAGGCTGGCCGGCGACAGCAACGTGGGAGCAGTCGGTGAGGGGGCAACGAGGTTGAACTGGACAGGACGGCTCCATGGGCTCAGTTCACCCACCGCATTGGCGGCTCGTACCCAGACGGTGTAGAGGCCGTCCTTCAGGGGATTGAAATGAGTGTATTTCGTGCCATTGAAATTGGTGCGATAGATCACACGTTCGCCGGTGGAGCTGTTTTGCACCCACAGCCAGTAGGTAGCTGCATTCTGCGACGTGGTCCATTCGAATTCCGGGAAGGAATTGGCGATGTCGCCCAGCGGCTTGAGCAGCGTTGGGGTTCCGGGAGCGGGAACGTCGATCGTGAAAGTGACGTAGTTGCTCCATGCGGACAGTTGGCCATTGATATTTCCAACTGAGCGAACGCGGGCTCGGTAATCCAGTTGCTCAAACTGCTTCGCGGCGGTAAAGCTGTTGGTGGTCACGGAAGTCGTGATGTAGTTCACCCACGTTTTTGTCGACGTGTTGAAGCGATCAACTTCCAGGGTGTAGCTGGCTGAGTTGGCAGATGCGGACCACGTGAAAACGGGCAGAGGATCTGACTGGGTCCCTGTGGGGGACAGCATCACAGGAACGGAAGGCAGCGGAATCACAGTCCCGGTCAGAGTGTACTGACCGATGGCCCCGTACTGCCCTGTGGAGGAGACCATGATGTAGTAGACACCCTGAGTCACCTTCGCGGAGACAGATGCGAACAGGCTGGTTGCGGGATCATCACGGACGATCAGGTTGCCATTGCTGTCTCGCAGTTCCAGGACGAGGTCTGCGTTGGTGCCATAATTCAAACCGTTGTTCCCGTAGATGGCACGCAGATTGAGCCCGCTGACGGAGAAGGAGATGTCCCCGGAGTCGGTCTCGAAACGGAGAACATCAACATCGTCATTCTGCTCGAGCACGCCATTCACCAGAACGTCGGGGCTGGAGACGAGCAATGGTGTCGCGGTGGCGATGGTGTTGCCGTAGTCATCAGCGCGGAATGCCACGGTGCGATTGCGTGTCGAGGTGAGGACCTGAAAGTCGTCCTGAATGCTGTTGGGCCCGTTGGAATCCGGTGCGGACGCCCATGTTTCGCGGGCGGAACCGTAGGGTGCCCCCATGAGCGGGCCGAGATCCGGTCGACCGCTGTCGTATTCGGCGGTTTTATTACCACCGGCGTCGTACACGCTGTGGTGCAGCAGGTCCATGGTGTGACCGACTTCGTGGGACGCCGCCATGGCGATGCCCTTGACGTGATCGATACCGCCTCTTCCGACGTTGTCGGAGAAGACATAGCAGGTGTTGACCGTGCCGTTATTGAAAGCTCCCAGGTAGGCGATACCGCCGGGGCTGCCGATCCATGATCCGTTACCACCGATGGAAACGAGCATGGTTTCAAAGTCGTTGTAGGTTCCGGGATCAACGGTTGTCACGTTGACTCGAAGAGGCATGAAGTCTTCCGCGACGCGGTACCATGTTTCTTCGATCATCTGCAGTTCGGTGTCACTGAACGTGGTGAGATCGTTGTCGATATCGAACACGGGAGTGACCACCGGACCGGACTGGTTGTCGGTACGGGAGTTGGGCCAGTTCTGGGTTTCTGTGTGCCCGTCGAAATCCAGATAGACGGTCACGGGGGCCCCGGGCAGGCTGTTCAGCTTGGGAATGGCTGTCAGCGGGTTTGTCAGGAGCGTACGGAACTCCAGCAATTCCACCGCCATTCGGGGAGCAGCAGCGGCGGCCCGGCGGCGGCGTTCTGCGCCCAGAAGTACACTTCGAAATAATTGGCGAAGACCAGAATGAGATGCCATCTTTCGATCCCGACAGACGCAGCCAGAAGAGATTCAGCAACAGTCGAACCGTACCGTGCGCGCACTAACCGACGCACTGCACTTTCGATATCGGACGCGGATGCCACCAGAAAACCAACAGAACATCCCGGATGGTATCGAAATTTGATTGAAATTCACCACTATCGCGATCTTTCCGATCATGACGGCGAAAATTCGGATTTGGCGATTGCGGTGTTTTCGGGGGCGGTGCC
>JALQWE010000010.1:16592-20388 GCA_023258825.1 Planctomycetaceae bacterium
GTCGGTGGTTACGGGGAAAAGCCGCGTTCCTGGCGTGATTTCCCCGGAAATCTACCGCCCAGACCCACAATTCTGAAATAATCCAGCCCTCAATCGCATCAGAAAAGGGTTAACAGAGGAGTGTGTTTGTTGGAGCAGAACGCGGAAAATCCTTCCCCCGGCACCCCACTGGTGTCGCCCGATCCTGTCACTCAGCGTCGTACTGTCGAGCAGGCTTGTGTCAGTCTGGCTGGGGAGGTGGGGGATTTCCTGCAGGGTATGTTGCGAGACAGGCACCTTGCGGAAGACGCGTGGCAGAAAACGGTGGTCCGGGCAATAGAATCGGCACAGTCTGTGCGGCTGGGCACAATTCGTGGCTGGTTGTTTCGAATCGCGTTGAATGAGGCTCGGGCGATACTTCGGGAACGCAGCAGGTTGCCGAATTCGACTGAGTTATCGGAAGACGTGGCCCGGGGGCAGCGGTCCGGGATGGATTGTCGCGAGCTGCCAATGGACCAGCAGTTGATTCGGGAAGAGCTTCGGGTGGCGCTCCGGGCGTCTCTGGAGTTGTTGCCGGTGGATCAGCGGGAAGTGATTCGTCGTCGGGTGTATCTGGAGATGTCGTTTGCGGAGATTGCGGCCGACATGAACGTTCCGCTTGGCACTGTCCTGACATGGATGCGTCGCGGCGTCGTGAAGCTGCGTGAAGATCGGGCTCTGCAGAAACTGCTGCAGGACTAGGGCCGGGAAGTCCGTGAATTTTTGAAGTGGTGGGTCTGAAAGATGTTGATGGCCGATCAGAATGCTGAGCAGCGAATGTGGCAGACCAGTTTGTATTTGCTGGGGGAGCTGTCGCCGGAGGAATGTCTGCGATACGAGCAGCAGCTGGAGCTGGACGAGTCCTTGTGTGACGAGCTGGTGCTGGGGGCGCGTCTGTTGCAGGCGACACGTGCGGCCTTCCCGGATGTTTCTGTACCGATGTTAGGTGTCCAGAGGCATGATTATGCGTCGGTTGCGATAAGTTCACCGGTGACCTTAAGTTCTTCGGCTTCCGGGATTTCGTCGATATCGCGCAAAGCGGCGGTGTTCAGTGCCGTGGCGGCACTGGGTTTACTGTTTGCTGCTCTGGCAACACCCGTAGGTTTTCAGCAGCCATCCGCGGATGTGTTGCAGGATGCGGTGGCGTTGTCGGATATTCTTGGTCAGTGGGAACCTGAGATTGGGCGGGACGCGGACTGGGAGGGTGAGGGAGAAGATCGGGTCACAATGCCGGAAAATCCTGATTGGTTGATCACAGCGGTGGATCTGGACGCGCAGTCGGACGAGTCTGGCGTGACGACCGACGACGAGGACGAGGCGGTTTTTTGAGGCCGTTCGAATCAGTGGTGAGGGATTCGCGGCATAGTGGACATTTCATGGGACAACCAGGCGGGACAAGCTGACGAAAATGAAGCGAATGATGTGGAAAAGAATGATCGGGCTCTGCTGTCTGGTGCTGTTGAGTGCTCAGATCGCTCCGGGTTCGCCGCTGGATCCTCCCGGGTCGGGTGAGTACCCGCAGGGCGCGGGAGGCAGTGACCAGGCGAGCGTTGCGGGGACGGCGGATTCGGTCAGCAAAAGCTCACCAAAGTCGGCATCGCGGACGGAACTGTCCGCTGAAGATCGCGCGGCGGCTCTGCGTTTTGTGGCGGAGCATCACCCCGAGTTGGCGCGACTGCTGATGCAATTGAAGAACTCCAGATCGGTGGAATTTGAGCGGGCGGTTCGCGAACTGGTACAGCAGACGCAGGCGATTCAGCGTCTGCAGGACAAGAATCCGGCGCGGTATGAAACTCAGCTGAAAGCCTGGAAGCTGGATTCCCAGATCCGCGTCCTGATGGCTCGCTGGGCCCGTACAGCAGACGCTGGTCTTGAGCAGGAAATTCGCGGCCTGATTGCGGAGCGTCAGCGGATGAAGTTCAGTCAATTGAGTGCAGACCGACAGAAGCTGGAAGAGCAGTTGAAGCGGCTGGACGAACAGCTGGGCACATTTTCGGAATCGGAAGATGGGCGAGTTACGGCAGAATGGGAGCAGCTGTCGCGACGAGCCAAAGCGGCCAGTCGGCCGGTGAATGCGGCAGGACGTCCCGGGAAGACGACTCCTGGGGCATCAAAAAGCGCGCCTGGCAAGGCCGCATTCGATAAGGCTGAAACCGGCAAAGCAGCGGACGCTGTGCCAGAGGGAAATGACGCGAGGCCATCATCGTAGTCCGGACTCAAGCTGGTCAGGCTGGAGCCGATTGGCGGCGAGTGGATAGAATCCTGAGTTAAAGTCGATGAGAATAGCACCGGGTCAGCAGCGACTGTGTTCGGTCCGTTCCGCGGGAAGCGAGTTCGGGAGACGGCAGTGGCTGGGGGGCCGGATCAGGAATTGAGATAAAGGCGCGGAACGATGCACAGAAGCATATGGAAACGGCTGATTAGTCTGGCCGGGTGTGTCTGCCTGGTATGGGCATCTTCGGCAAGGGCTCAGGACCCATCCGCGGTGGCCGCTTCGGCCGCTGCCCGGTTTGCATCTGCGGACACGACCGAGGTTCCGGATTTCCAGCGGCACATCGTTCCCTTGCTGGGCAAGCTGGGCTGTAACGGACGAGCTTGTCACGGTTCTTTTCAGGGGCGTGGCGGCTTCCGTTTGTCACTGTTCGGATACGACTTTCAGAATGACCATGACGAGCTGTATGGGCGGGTGGATCCGGAAGTTGCGACCGACAGCCTGATTCTGCAGAAGGCTCTGATGCAGATCCAGCACGAAGGTGGGCAGCGGATCAAGCCTGGTTCCTGGGAATACCATCTGATGCATCGCTGGGTTCAGTCCGGGGCATCCGGGCGAGTGGAGAATCCGGCAACGCTGACGCGGCTGGAAGTCGCGCCCGCGGAAATTCTGTTTACGGCTGACGGGCAGCAACAGCCCCTGCAGGCGATTGCGGTCTGGTCCGATGGCAGTCGGGAAGACGTAACGACGCTGTGTCGTTTTCAGACCAATGACGATCAGATTGCGGACATCAGTCAGGAAGGCCTGGTTACAGCAGGAGCTCCGGGGGACACGCATGTGGTGGCCTTTTACGACAGTGCGGTGGTGCCGATTCCGGTACTGCGTCCTGTGACGAGTCAGTTTGGGGAGAACTATCCGCAGGTTGCTGTTCCTACCAAAGTGGACGAGTTGGTTGTGCAGAAGCTGAAGAAGATTGGCATTGTGCAATCGGAGTTGTGCAGTGATGCGGAATTCCTGCGGCGGGCCAGTCTGGACGTGACCGGCACCCTGCCGACTCCTGCAGAAGTGCGTGAGTTTCTGGCAGACCAGTCTCCGGACAAGCGCAGCCGAAAGATTGATCAGCTGCTGGAACGACCGGGTTATGTGGCCTGGTGGACAACAAAGCTGTGCGACTTCACGGGGAACAGTGACGACAAGCTGAACAACGTGACGCCGGTGGCAGCCGAAGCCTCAAAGCAGTGGTACGCCTGGATTGAAAAACGCGTTCGAGAGAACGTGCCGTATGATCAGCTGGTGGAGGGCATCGTACTGGCCGTCAGCCGCAACGAGGGTGAGTCCTATGCGGACTACTGCGGCAATGTTTCGAAGCTGTATCACAAGGATGGACCGGGGGCAGCGGGTTATGCAGAGCGGCAGGGGCTGGCGCATTTCTGGTCGCGTCAGAATTTCCAGACGTCAGAAGATCGGGTGATTGCGTTTGCTTATACCTTTCTGGGGACGCGAATCCAGTGTGCTCAGTGTCATAAACATCCGTTTGACCAGTGGACTCAGGATGACTTCCGGCAG
>JALQWE010001101.1 GCA_023258825.1 Planctomycetaceae bacterium
GTGATCCCGGCCCTCAACGGCAGGCTGACCGGTGGCTCGGTGCGTGTGCCCACCAGCGATGTGTCGCTGGTGGACCTGACAGTCGAGCTGGCCACACCGGCCAGCTACGCCGAGATCTGCGCCGAGATGAAAGCGCAAAGCCAGGGTGCCCTCAAGGGGGTGCTGGCCTACACCGAAGCCAAGGTGGTGTCCACCGACTTCCGCGGCGAGAGCGCCACCTGCGTGTTCGATGCCGACGCTGGCATGGCGCTGGACCCCACCTTCGTCAAGCTCATGGCCTGGTACGACAACGAGTGGGGCTATTCCAACAAGTGTCTGGAGATGGTGCGCGTCGTCGGCCGCTGATCAGTGATCAGATCGCGGCGGTGGCGACGACCTCGATCTTCCATTCAGGTTTGGCCAGTGCCGCCTGCACCGTGGCGCGGGGTGGCGTCTGGCCGGGGGTCACCCAGGCGTCCCAGACGGCGTTCATGCCGTCAAAGTCGTTCAGGTCGGCCAGAAAGATCTGCACCATCAGCAGGCGGCTTTTGTCGGTGCCGGCCCGTGCCAGCAAGGCGTCGATGCAGGCCAGCACCTGGCGGGTC
>JALQWE010001102.1 GCA_023258825.1 Planctomycetaceae bacterium
GTCCGCGCCAACGACCGGCACGGGGGTCTTCGCCTTCCTTGACCGGCGAGGTGCAGGGCGCACAGCCGATCGAGGGATAGCCTTTGGCCACCAGCGGGTGTCGGGGCAGGCGGTTTTCTTCCATATAGTTCTTGATGTCCTCGGGCGCCCATTTGGCCAGAGGATTGACCTTGATCCGGCCGGTGCCGTCTTCGACCTCGAAGAAATCGAGGGCGGCGCGGGTGCCCGACTGGAAACGCTTGCGGCCGGTGATCCAGCCGTCAAAGCCTTTCAGGGCGTTTTCCAGCGGGACGGTCTTGCGCAGATTGCAGCAAGCATCGGTGTCGAACTGGTGCAGGGTGCCGTCGGGGTCCTGACGGGCGACATCCAGATCGGCCGCGCGGATGATGCGCATGTCTTCCAATGCCAGACGTTCCGCCAGTTCGGCCTGATAGGCCAGCGTTTCGGCAAAAAGCATCTGGGTGTCGATGAAGATCACCGGCGTGTGCCGGTTGATGATCGACATCAGGTGCAACAGAACCACCGATTCCGCGCCGAAGCTGGAGACCAACGCAAGCTTGCCCGCGTCGGGATCTTTCAGGGCC
>JALQWE010001103.1 GCA_023258825.1 Planctomycetaceae bacterium
AATCGAACCAACGACCCCCGCCTTATCAAGACGGTGCTCTAACCGACTGAGCTACAGACCCTCGTCTGTTTGCTACTACTGAACAACCGATAAGTTGTGGGTGCCAGGATGCTTTCTCTAGAAAGGAGGTGATCCAGCCGCAGGTTCCCCTACGGCTACCTTGTTACGACTTCACCCCAGTCACGAACCCCGCCGTGGTAAGCGCCCCCCTTGCGGTTAGGCTACCTACTTCTGGCGGAACCCGCTCCCATGGTGTGACGGGCGGTGTGTACAAGACCCGGGAACGTATTCACCGCGACATGCTGATCCGCGATTACTAGCGATTCCGACTTCATGCAGGCGAGTTGCAGCCTGCAATCCGGACTACGATCGGCTTTCTGGGATTGGCTCCACCTCGCGGCTTGGCAACCCTCTGTACCGACCATTGTATGACGTGTGAAGCCCTACCCATAAGGGCCATGAGGACTTGACGTCATCCCCACCTTCCTCCGGTTTGTCACCGGCAGTCTCGTTAAAGTGCCCAACTAAATGATGGCAATTAACGACAAGGGTTGCGCTCGTTGCGGGACTTAACCCAAC
>JALQWE010001104.1 GCA_023258825.1 Planctomycetaceae bacterium
CACTCTCCGGGAGTGGTGGTGGCTGTACGCCCTCGGCATCTGGGCGTACATGACGCTCGTGCCGATCATCGAGGCGGCAGAGCAGACCGTCATCCAGCGCGTCGTCCGGTTCGAGCGTCAGGGTCGTGTCTTCGGCGCCGCGACGGCGCTGGAAGTCTCCACGGGCCCGATCACGTCCTTCGCGATCGCGCCCATCGCTGAATTCTGGATCATCCCGTATCTGCGGACGGCCGAGGGGGAGCGCGCCTGGTCATGGCTGCTCGGCGAGGGCGAGGTGCGGGGGATCGCACTCATCTTCCTGGTCGGCGGACTCGTGATGGTGGCGGCGGCCCTGGCCGCCTTCCTCACGCGCTCCTACCGGATCCTCTCCGCCGAGTACGCCACGGCACCGTCCACGGTCGCAGCCGAGGACGGCACGCCAGCGCACGCCCCACCCTCCTCCCGGCACGCCGCCGGAGGAGTGGCGGGCGACTGAGCGCTCAGTCGTCGGTGCCGCGGATGCCCGCCGTCGACGCGATCACGGGGCGCATCTTCTTCTCGAGCGCCTCGAAGAACATCGACAGCGGGAACTCGTCGTCG
>JALQWE010001105.1:0-258 GCA_023258825.1 Planctomycetaceae bacterium
GCAGCAAGACGGGACTTGGTGCGTGAAGCGGTGTTCTTGTGGATCAACTTCTTGGCAGCAGCCTGGTCCAGTGCTTTGGTCACTAAAGAAAACTGAGTGTCTGCAGTTTCCTGAGTCGGCTTGGTGGCCAACAATGCTCGGAAACGCTTCACGGTCGTACGCAAAGTGCTACGCTGCTGACGGTTCCGTTCGCGGCGAACGTTGGACTTCCGAAGAGACTTTTCTGCAGACGCTGAATTGGGCATAGTAGTCGGTGTT
>JALQWE010001105.1:267-579 GCA_023258825.1 Planctomycetaceae bacterium
ACCACGCAGGATAGACAGCATCTCGGGAAATTTCCAGCCTGATCGGCAAAAACACGACGGATCTGCATCAAAAACTGAGGAGAAGCACGGAAATCACGGAATTCCTCGTGTTTCTCACGTTCCAGCTTTAGAAAAGGGGTCAGGACCCAATAGCCAAATGGCCCGAAGGGTGCTCCGCACTATTGGGTCCTGACCCCTTTTCTAAAGCTTCCGCAAAAAAGTGCGGTGTCGCAGGCACCGGGGCCGGGTTCAAAGGTGCAGGGGGTTGGTGCCGGGGCAGATTCCTGCTGCCCTGAGATGATCGCGGAGTCC
>JALQWE010001106.1 GCA_023258825.1 Planctomycetaceae bacterium
GTTCAGCACGGCGCGGGCGCGCGTGACCAGCATCAGGGCCTGAGCCGCGCGCGGCCCCGGCCCCCAGACCAGCGTGTCGCCCAGGAAACCCGCCTGCTCGGCCGCGCCGGGACGGCAGGCACGGACCAGATCCAGGATCGATTCCACCACCGCCTCGCCCACCGGCATCTGCCGGATCAGGCGCTGCGCGGCGATCAGGCTGTCGGCGTCGAAGGCCGCATGGGCGCGCGCGTCCTCGACCCCGGTGGTGGCCAGCAGGATTGCGCGTTCGGTATCGCGGTCGGGGTAATCCACGTCGATCTGCAGCAGGAAGCGGTCCAGCTGCGCCTCGGGCAGCGGATAGGTGCCTTCCTGCTCGATGGGGTTCTGGGTCGCCAGCACGTGGAACGGTCGGCCCAGCGGGCGGTGCTGGCCGCTGATCGTGACCTCGCGTTCCTGCATGGCCTGCAGCAGCGCCGATTGGGTGCGGGGGGACGCGCGGTTGATCTCGTCCGCCATCAGAAGCTGGGTGAAGACCGGCCCCTCGATGAAGCGGAAGGCGCGGCTGCCGTCGGGCAGGACGTCCAGCACCTCGGACCC
>JALQWE010001107.1 GCA_023258825.1 Planctomycetaceae bacterium
ATCAACTCTCCGAAATCGTCGATGACGTCGAATTAATGACCGAAGACGGCAAGATCTCAACCGAAGAGCTGCAGCAACTAAAGAAAAAAGTCGCACAAATGGAGCGCCTACTCGAAGAAGGAAAATAGACTCGTGATTAAACAAGCTCCAAGCCAGCCCAATCTTGATCAATAAGTACTGTCCCAACCCTGGAGTAAGTTCCCATCATGATCCTCACCTCCGGCGAGATTTACTTCATCGGCGAATTCGACCTTAAGTCGGGCCAACGCACCGAATACGTAAAAATCGGAATCGTTCGCCATGGCGCAAAAGAAGATCGCACCTCACAAGACCGCCTCCTCGAACACCAAACCGGAAATCCACGTCGCCTCGAAATCATTCACACCATCACAACCGACGCAGTCGAAGCCATCGAAACCAATCTCCATTACCGCTTTGCCCGCCATCGCGTATACGGCGAATGGATGCGCCTTGATTCGAAATTACTTGAAGAAGCCAAATCCGAAGCCGAATCCCTCCGCGATCAACTCGCAACCCACGTCGAAACTTTCCGCCGAGCCGATGAACTCAAGAACCA
>JALQWE010001108.1 GCA_023258825.1 Planctomycetaceae bacterium
AGTGCCGTCTGGCCGCCCAGGGTGGGCAGCAGCGCGTCCGGCCTCTCCGTGGCAATGATCTTCTCGACGAACGCGGGCGTGATCGGCTCGACGTAGGTGGCGTCAGCGAACTCCGGATCGGTCATGATCGTGGCGGGGTTGGAGTTGACGAGAATCACTCGGATGCCCTCGGCTTTGAGCACGCGACAGGCTTGCGTGCCCGAGTAGTCGAACTCGCACGCCTGGCCGATCACGATCGGGCCCGATCCGATCACCAGGACGGACTCGATGTCATCTCGGCGAGGCAACGACGTCACCCCCCATGAGCCGGGCGAACTCGTCGAAGAGATCCGGGTGGTACTGGACGCTGAAGGCCGGCACATCGAGGCAGCGCAGTCCCTCGACCACGTCGTCGTTCAAGCACACGTGGCTGACGCGGACCCGCCCGTAGGGGGTGTCGATGTCAGCGCCGATGGGGGCCTCAACCGCGAAACCGTGATTGTGCGCGGTCACCGCGACGCGTCCCGTCTGCAGATCCTGCACGGGCTGGTTGACACCTCGGTGCCCGAAGCGCAGCTTGTAGGTGCGCA
>JALQWE010001109.1 GCA_023258825.1 Planctomycetaceae bacterium
GCCAAGCCTCAACAGCCTGATCTACTAAGTCACTTCTGGGCCACTTGCGTACGCACGTACGCAGTTTCATCAACATTTGTTACGGGACTTTCTACTCGTGCGTCCATACACTCGTAGACGACGGTGAGTCATCCGGGTGACCGCGGCACAGCAATGTGCTGAGGAAAGTCGGGGCTTCACAGGACAGAGTGCCGGCGAGAGTCGGGTCGGGGCAACTTGACGCAAGGTTCAACAGAGAGCAAACCGCCGATGAGCGCAGTCGCAAGATTGCGAAACAGGTAAGGGTGAAACGGTGCGGTAAGAGCGCACCAGCACGTGAGGCAACTTGCGTGGCTTGGGGCCACCATTCGAAGCAAGACCATGCAGTGGGCATGAGCTGTCCGTTCGTTTGTTGTTTACAACAAACAACCCACGGGTAGGTTGCATAGAGGGATGATCATCGATTACAGAACCCCGCTTACAGACCAACTCACCGTCACTTATTTTGAAGTTCAACGTTTTCTGTAATTTGCTTGTACGTCCAATAGCTCAATGCAACACCAATGATCTCAAGTGGGATGTTGATG
>JALQWE010001110.1 GCA_023258825.1 Planctomycetaceae bacterium
GGCCCCGGAGGAATCTGCGACCGAATCCGAGCGCCCCGGCTGAAGTTCCAGCTGGCGATTTCCTGAGGCAGTGCCAGCCAGGTCGGTTCCAGCACACAGTTCGTGTCCTGCAACTGGTCCAGACGAGCGGCAAATTCGCCCACGTAAACCACCTGGTTCTGTTCATCCAGAGTGAACACGTGTGCGATGGGCGGAAACTGATCCGTTGTCCCCGGCTTGGTGATAGGAACCAGCCCGTTGCTCCGTCCCAGGCCGTTGACGTTCAAACGAGGCCCCGCGACAGAGACCGAGCCGATGTTCCCTCCAGCCGGGAATTCCCACTCAAACCCCCAGCCCAGTTTGGCAGAGACCAGGGCGGACTTGGCGGCCGTGATCTCGATCCGGGCTTTTTCTTCCGCCTGGATGGCTTTCTGGCTGTCAACAACGGCCTTGGCAAGAGCGGATTCGATCGTGAATCTGCGTTTCAGCACGAGCCCGGCGAAATAAAACTCTGTTCCCAACCCGGCAAGTACCAGGAAAAACAGCGTGCCTCGCAGATATTTGTTCATTAGCGCACTCCGGAACAG
>JALQWE010000110.1 GCA_023258825.1 Planctomycetaceae bacterium
GTGTCTGGCTATCGGAATCCTGCAGCAGAAAATCGTAAGCCACGGCGCCGGCGACCCGGCTCCACTGGTACGTGGGCCATGCCGTGGAGATAACTGCAGCTGGTTGTAAAAGAACGGGCGCACGACGAACCTCGAAATCGAGAGCCGTGCTCCATTGGTGCCAGGTGCCGGAGGCATCTTTTCCGCGGACCCATGCGCGGAAAGAGCCATCTGTGAGGTCCGGCAGGAAGATGGATGTGGTGGTGACATTGACGTTGCGAAACCACGCCTTCTGACCGGTGAGCTTGTTATCAATCCAGACCTCGTAGGCAACGACACCCGGCTGTGCGGTCCATTTCAGTTCGGAAGAGGCTTTGAAGTTGGCGGCTTCGACCTTCAGTCCCTGGACGGCGTGCGAAACGTTGATGATCCCCTGGTTTCCCCAGGGCGTCAGGTCGCCGCGTGAGTTTCTGGCGCGAAGCCAAACGGCAATTCTGCCCACGGCCACATCGGGAATCACGAGTGATGTGCCGACCACAGAAATGTTGCGAAAATACTGGCTTTTTCGGGAGGTCAGATGGTCCACCCAGACATCGTAGGAAACAGCACCGGGTACTGCGGGCCATTCGAGTGTGGCAGATGACGACTTCTGGATGCTGCCGGTGTTGCTGAGGGCCACTGTAGGCCTGGTTTGCCAGATTCCCGTGGGGCTCCACTGCCCACGCACGCCCGAGTCCGTTACTGCGCGAACCCAAACGTTGTAGGTGCCGACACCGAGATCACGATCAGGCGTCCATGAATTGGACTGGATCTTCTCTGCAAACACGACTTTTGATTCACGGGTCGTGGCGTTGTCAATCCAGACTTCATATTCGCGGGCATTGGACACCGCCGTCCATGTGAGCGTGGGCTTTGTCGTGCGAACGACCTGGATTCCCTGCGGCAGTAGAGGTGTGGTGCGATCATTGACCGTGAACTGCACGGCTGCGGGGGAGAAGCTTTTTGCTGCGACGATGACGGACGTTTGTTTCCCAGGGTCAACGACGTTGTCGGGAAGAGTTCGTACCGTGAAGGTTTGAGTCGTCTGACCGGAAGGAATGGTGATCTCTGCTGGAACTTCGAGTTCAGCGGGGTCGGATGAGGAGATGGAAAACGTCAGGGGAAATGGGTCCGGCTCTGTTCGCGAGATGGTGACGAGCGACTCAGTGGTACCTACGAGTTCGCTGAGTGATGTGGTTGATGCGGAGACGGCGATGGACAACTGTGAATCGGTAAACCTTTCGAAGTCGACTTTCACATTCAACTGAGCCACTGTCACCATACGTGACGCCCGAAAGGTCTGCCCCTCATAGATGTATTCTGCGGAGACGAGCCATTTTCCGGGAGTAACCATCAGTGAATAGCAACCGGAGACGCCGATTTCCGTTTCCGCAACGACACCTGTCAGAGGATTGACGGCGGTGACGGTGCCGGAACGAATCGATTCTCCGATGTCATAGAAATCATTGTCTCGGAAGTCCGCATACACAAGGCCCGTAATGAATGGGTTGAGATTGCGTATAGAGAAATCCTCGGTGACCATGGAGGCGTTGAAGGCGGTGCCGTTGCTGACGAATTGTCCATACCGAACGCCAACCCCGATCTCTTCGTAAGCGTCGTACAGAATATTGCGACGATGGCCGGGGCTGACAAAGAGTACGTCGTGACGGTCGTACACATGCTGATCTTCGTCGATGCCGCGTGTGTGGCCTCCCCAGCAGATGTTTTCGCCGATGGCTCCGGAATAGCCTGCCGCCGCTGCGCGGTCCTGCGCCAGTTTTGTGGTGCCGAGTGTCTTGTGGTCGAAATAATCCCGATCGAGCATATCCTGGGAGTGGGCTCGCGCGACATCCACGAGAATCTGATGGGGCACCAATGGCTGTTTCGGGATCGCCGTGATTGCTCCGGGCTGGAGTCCTTCATTCAGGTCGATACCGAGCCGGGCAGCTTCTGCTTCCGGATTGGCTCGTGCACGATTGATCAGTTCCAGCAGGAGTTGTTCGCGATCCGTCAACTGCACCGCCGTGAGCAGCGCACGATGCTCAAGGCATTCCGCGGCGGTCTGGCTTTTTCGGGATGCAGACCGCCGTCGGTCCGTCCGAAAGAGCCTTGCTGTCAATTCTCGGAAGGACTCCATTTTTTGCATTCCGATCCTGATGCTGATCAGGGTGCCGTAGGGGAAACGGGATTGGCAGTGCGGTGATGTGGAAGTGGGAACGCTGGAAATCTGCAGACGGACCTGGTTCGTCGACATCGCCAGCGTTCAGGACGCACGAGCGTTAGGGATGACGCGATGCAGAAACTGCGCCACACGGTGGCTGGGGAGGGAAAGCCCTGCCGAGGCGATCGGAAAACTGTGACAGCAACGATGAAAAGTGTGAATTTTGCAGGTTTGTCGTCTGCTGTTGGCGGGGCCGTGGCTCAGACTGTTTCAGTGCAGCGTGCGGCGATTTGATAAATCGTAAAGAAACTGAAGCAGAGCCTGTTGTCGAAATCCAACATCGTCGGCGGTGCCTGGTTTGCGGATGAGGATGACACGAGTCGAGCGACCGGTCGTGGTGTCTCCATCACATCGAGATGTCGCATCGCTCGGCTGGACAATGAGGACAAGAGACGAGCAGCTGCCACTGGAAAATGGCGTTGGCCGCACGGGGCGTTGTTTTCTGTGGACAATTCCCGAGACGCGGGCTGTTTCGTGGTACGACAGTGCCGGGGTTCCTGATGTCCCGATGCTTTCCATTGTGGAGAATTGTGAGTCAGTTGGGGGTTGCTTCGTGGGCGAACGGCGTGCAGACAGGCTTGTGACGACTGGGGAATTCGGGAATAATCCGGCCGCCGGAACGTCGTTCGGAACCGATCACCTTTCGATCAATGTTTGCACAATGGTGATCTGCATGTGCGCTGTTGGAAATTGCAGAGACTCGGGAGAAAATCATGGAATGGTTGATTGATGTCAGGGCTTGCGCCCTGAAACTGCTGGTGACCCTTCCCATTCTGGGGGGCGTTGCGCAGGCGGAAGAAGTCACCGAGAAGTTTTTAAGCGAAGGCGTCACGGCTCGAGTGGGCGGATATCGGCCGGCCCGAGCACCGATGGATCAGAAGGCTGAGATCATCAGCAAAGCTCCTGAGGGGCTGAAGGCTGCGAAGTATGGCTACATTGCAATCGGTGACAGCAAATGGGCATTTGTTCTGGACGAGCCGGAAGGTGAAGAGGGAAGACTGTGGGTTGACACCAACGGGGACGGCGACCTGACGAATGATCCCGCAACGGAGTGGAAATCGGCAGAGCGTGACGGATTAAAGATGTACAGTGGCAAGGCCACGGTTCAGTTGAGTCCGGAACGCACGGGAGCACTCGGGCTTTATCGTTTTGATCCCAAAGATCCTCGACGTGCAGCGCTCGCCGAAACACTGATGTTTTATACGGATTTTGGCGCTGAGTACGGGTTCCAGCTGGATGGGAAGGCATTCACGACCTTTGTCTCCGGCGCTCTGGCAGATGGTGTGGGACTGCCTGTCGATCGCGATGGCAACAAACGTACCAGCAGTCGTTTCGAAATGGCTCAGGTGGGTAAGCCGTTCAATTTCACAGGGACCACCTATGTGTTCCGCGTTGTGGACGGTCGGCTTGTGTTGGAGAAAAGTGCAGAGGCACTGGAGCAACTGCCACTGCCGCCGGATCTGTCCGTTGGACGACAGGCTTTGTCATTCAAAGCGACAACGATGCAGGGAGATGAGGTGGACTTCCCGGCATCGTATCGTGGTCGGATTGTTATGCTTGATTTCTGGGCCACATGGTGCGGTCCGTGTATTGCGGAATTGCCCCACATGAAAGAGGCCTACGCGGCGTGGCACGATCAGGGCTTTGACATCCTTGGTGTGAGCTTTGATCAGGAAAACATGGGGGACAAGGTAAAGTCCTTCATGGAAGCCGAAATGATCACGTGGAACCAGATTTATGAGGGTAAGGGCTGGAACACGTCCATTGGCATGATGCATGATGTCAGTGGAATTCCGTTTGTGCTGCTCGTCGATGGCGATACAGGTGAAATCCTCGCTGATTCCCGGGCTCTGCGCGGGCCGGGGCTGAAAGATTTTATTGGCAAAGTGCTGGAATCCCGCAAAGCTCCGGCAACGGGAGCTTCGGAATAGTCCGGGATGTCCCTCCGGGAAATCACGGACAACTTGAAGGAAAGTCCTGTGCCTGCTGATGTACCTGACCGATGCTGGCTGGTATTCAGCAGGCATTTCTTGAGGACGATGTCTGTGGTGGGTTTGCTGCAGTCTGAGTGACTTCGAGGCAGCGCTTGATGCGGAGTTGACCGTCGGGGAGATCCCGAGGGAGTCTGGGTGGCCGGAGGGATATCTTGCCGATGAGTGTTCTCCTTGAAGTCAATGGGTTGAGCAAATCGTTCGGTGCATTAAAAGCAGTCAGCGATCTCAGCTTTCAGGTCGGGCATGGTGAGGCGTTTGGGTTGCTGGGGCCCAACGGGGCCGGAAAATCCACAACGATGATGATGATCTGTGGGTTGTTGCAGCCTGATGCCGGAGATGTTCTGCTGGACGGAGTGAGATTAGATCGTCAGCGACCACAGAGTCGCGAGCGAATGGGTGTAGTTCCGCAGGATCTGGCGATCTATCCAGATCTGACAGCTCGTGAAAATCTGCGTTTTTTCGGTCGACTCTATCATCTGGATCAGGCCGACCTGAATACTCGTGTTGACGAGACGCTGGATCAGGTGGGCTTGCTTGGCCGAGCGGATGATTTGGCGGGGACATTCTCTGGCGGTATGAAACGCCGGCTTAACTTCGCCGCGTCTGTTCTGCATCGTCCTGTGCTGCTGATTCTTGACGAACCGACCGTGGGTGTTGATCCGCAGAGTCGGGCCCATCTGATTGACTGCATTCGGCAGCTTCAGGGGACGGGAACGGCGATCATTTACGCCAGTCACTATATGGAAGAGGTGCAGACGATCTGTTCGCGCGTGGCGATTGTGGATCATGGGCGTCTGCTGGCCTGTGATCAGATACCTGTGCTACTGAATCAGATTCCGCTGGAAGTCGAATTCCGGCTTGGGGGTGTCAGTTTGCCAATGTCATTTGATCCGGGGCCAGCGGCTCTGCTGGAACGTAACGGAGATGAGCTGGTCCTGCGGCTGAGCAGCACAGAGTCGTTTTCAGAATCTGCAATGAGTCGCGAAGTGACACGGTTACTGAATCTGCTTGCTGAGCATCAGGTGCCTGTGCGTTCCATCAGAACACACGAACCCAGCCTGGAGCGTCTATTTCTGAAATTGACGGGACATACGCTCAGGGACTGAGAGGCTCTTTCAGAGCAGCGATGTATGGTGGTACCAATCGGTGGAATTTGATCGGCAGGACCGCGATGGGGGCAGAAATCGATGGAACAGAGCTCTGGATGAGTCGATAAATTCTGGTGGTCTCCCGGGCAGCAGGTGTTTGAAAAACTGAGCAGGATCCTGTGGCATGAGGGTGGAGTTGATTGATCCGACATCCGGGATATCCGGCACACCTTCGTTTGGAATGACGGTCCTTCTGAACGAACACACAGCAATTGATGCGGGGACCCTCGGATTTCTCTGGCCCATCAGTCGTCAACGGCAGGTGAGTCGCGTCTTTCTTTCGCATAGCCACATGGACCACGTTGCTGCCCTGCCCTCCTTTCTGGACAACGTGTATGGAACAGGGCTGGAGTGTCCTACGGTACTTGCTGGTCCGGAGACTTTGAAATCGCTGCAGAGTGACTTGTTCAATGATCGACTGTGGCCGGATTTTGTGCGGCTGTCCGAGCAAGGACCGAGCTTTCTGCATTTGCAGCAATTGTCTCCCCTTGAAACCGTTGAGGCGAACGAATTACGGGTGACCCCCTGGCCGCTTTCGCACGTCGTTCCGGTGCTGGGCTTTCTGGTCGAGGATTCCTGTAGCGCGGTTGCGTTTCTGACGGACACGGGCCCCTGCGATTCAGTCTGGGAACGACTCAACGCCTGTGAGTCACTGAAGGCCGTGTTTCTGGAGTGTAGTTTTCCGCGGCGTCATGAGCCGCTGGCCACCGCATCGGGGCACCTGTCGGTGACCAGCTTTGCGGGTGAGATCGCGAAGCTGCGACGCTCAGTGCCGGTAATTGCCTATCACCTGAAGCCGGCGTTTCATGAGGAGATCGTGGATGAGGTGCAAAGGTTGCAGCAACCAAATGTTGAAGTCATTCAGCCGGGCCGAGTCTACACGTTCTGAAGCGTTTTGCGTCGTCGTGTGGGAGATTCCTGCGGATTCCTGGAGCCGGCCTTCTCTGACTGTTTATTGAGTGATCCCATGCGTCTGCGGTTATTTCCCGACAGCGTGCATGGTCTGCTGACCGGCGGCCAGCACGTGCGCGGAACGGGGCAATCGCAACACAATTGACGCTGGCTGGGTGGAAATGTGTGTCGCGCGGATTATGGGCTTACCGCCGGGGTTGGGCAAAGGCTTTGGCGCCGCATGCAGACATCAGGGAGGTTGTCCAACAGAGGGGCGTGAGTCAGAAGCCATGGAGTGCTTCAAACTGCGGCTCTGCAATGCCAAAAATTTCAAGTCACCATTTGCTCGGAGACCATGGGTGATACAAGGACCGGGCTGGCGGTTGTGGACGAGGGTTTCCGGCGAATCTGCTGAACGAACCCCTCGAGATCGCTTTCAAACGGCTGGAGGCTTTTTCCGAGCAGAGTAAACCAGTCAGAGAACTCACCCGCGGCGATACCTGCCAGTTTGATGTGGCCGACGCGCGTGGAATCGACGATCAGCGGCATCTCGATCCGCCAGATTTCGTGCGCTTCGCCGTTTGAGTGGGCACGCCATGACGCGTGGTATGCTTCGCCGACACTGGGCATGTTGACCATCAGTTCAACGTTGGCCAACTGACGTTCCTGAGCGATTGCCGTCAGCATTTCCCAAAGGTGTGTCCATTCATGGTGTCCCTGCAGTCGCACCTGTTCATGATGTACAGGCCGCCCTTCGCGAGGACGAAAAATGGTGGAGACGATCCGTCGGCATCGGTTGCCAAGCAACGTCATCTCGGCGTGCCCGAACGAGCGAGACAGAATAAGCAGCGACAGGGCCGTCATGACGGCGATCAGGGCCAGCCATTCATTCTGAAACAAAGCACTGGCGATTGCACCGGCACCAGTGATTGCACACAAAGTCGCGACAACTACCAGCAATCGTGCGCCGGTGTGTCCCTTGCGAACCAGGCAATGATGAAGGTGTCCACGATCGGTTGCATAGATGCTGCGACCGGTCAGGCGTCGTCTGACAATGGCCATCGCCACGTCAAAGATCGGGATCGCCCAGATCGCAGTGGGCATAATCAGGGCCACAGCCGCGTATTGTTTGACGGAACACTTCAGTGCGACACAGCCCAACACGAGCCCAATCAGCATGCTACCGGAATCGCCCAGGAACATCTTTGCAGGTGGAAAGTTGTAGAACAGGAAGCCGACCAGACCGCCAGCCAGAGCGAGTGAGATGAGCAATCCATCCGGACGTCCCTGCATGATCAGCGTCACGGCAGCAACTGAGAGGCTGAGTACGATGCCGGTAGTGGAGGCAAGTCCATCCACACCGTCGATCAGGTTCAGGGCATTCACTGCACCCAGAATCCAGAACAGTGTGACGAGGCTGGAAAAGACGCCGAATTCCAGTGGAATCCCGAACACTTCCACCTGCTCAATCACAATCCCGGATGGCAGCATGATGAAGGCGGCGATCATCTGACCAAACAATTTCTGCCGACCACGCAATCCGAATCGGTCATCCAGCAAGCCCACAAGCACGAGTACGGCTGCAGAAAAAGTCAGGAAGATCAGGAAGCGAAAGTCACCGCGAGACTGACTGAGGACGTCCGGGGCGTACCACAACGTCGCTGCAATTGAAATCAGAATCGTCAGAAACAGTGTGGGGCCACCGGTCAGCGGTACGACTGTGGTGTGCAGTTTTCGATTGCCGTCGGGACGATCCACGATGTTCAGACGCGTGCAAATCCACCCGATGACTGGCGCAAGGCAGCCGGCGCTAAACGCCGCGACCAGAAATGTCAAAAGCATTGGACTCATGTGTATCGCCAGGTGTTCATACAACGCGACAGTTTACGTCAACAACTGCAGTTTATTCACAACAGATCAGGGAATAATGGACCCGTTAATCCCATTTTCTCCCGGAATGAACCTGCAAGGTCGTGGCAGAAACATTGAAAAGGCCGCTTGTGAAGTTAACCCAGAGTTTACCACAAACCCTGTTCCGTCCCAATCAAGGCCGTTTGCAGGACGGGGATTTTGCGAATCTCAGGCCAACTGCACCGTTTATTCCGCCACCGTTTTGCTCATCATTCAGAGGATTAACTCGATTTTCAACTTCAACTTTCGAATTCGAACGAACTCATGACTGTGCAATTTTGCACGAGGTGATGCAGTTTGATACCAAATTGATACCAAAGAAGCCTCGCAAAAATGCCGTTTGAGCGACAGTGTCTGAATACTGGAAATGCCCACCTTTCCAAGTACGCATTTGCTGTGCCATCTTTGAGAAGTGTGGCGGTTGTGGGAAAACCCTATGCTGGTCTGTGTGGGTATCGGCAGATTTTGCGGCTTTCTTTTCGGCATATTCAAATGTTGCTTCGTTTGCATACCGTTTAACCTTTGCAATCTGCTCATTTTCACAGACGGCAAAGCTGTTGGCGATGAAAAAAGACTCGGAACAAGGTTCGGCTCTGTCGTGGCGTCAGTGGTTCCAGGGCCTTCTTTGGGTGTCTGTTTCGTATCGCCGCGGTCCACTCTGACTTACGCCGCTGGTCTTCTCAGTATTCGCGGAGATTGTGTGCAGTGCGTTAAAATCTGCCGTCGTTTTCCGAATTCTGTACCGTCTCTGCGGGAGCGATGGGAGTTGCCATCGCCAGGGCTGACGCTCGTCAGACACGGATGATGCCTGTGAAAGAGTGGAGCCACAAGCCCAGGGCAGTTCGGTGCTGAGAGGACTTCGGTCTCGCTTCGCAGTCGAGAAAACCGTTGCGCTCGTGTCGTGAATCAAGCACTGCCGCCAATCTGTGACGTTGTTGTCAAGCGTTCGGGCGACGCGTAAGCCAGCGTGCTACAGGGGAACGAGGCCCGTGTCTGTTCCCGGGTTTTCAATTCCCGGTTCGATTCCCGCTGACCCAGGAGGCCTTTCACCCATTTTTGTCGGTGGACTTGTTGGT
>JALQWE010001111.1 GCA_023258825.1 Planctomycetaceae bacterium
CGCCTTCTGGGAAGTCGGCGATGATTTCTTGCGCGGTGGTGCGGATGTGCACGTCCACGTTGGCGGGGTTTTCAAACTGTTGCGGGATCCATGCGCCGGGTGTTTGCGCGGCCAGTTCTTCGGCGCGGGCGATGGCGCCTTTCATGCCTTTTTCGCGGGGCGTCAAATCAAAGCTGGCGCCATAGGCCAGCATCAAACGGCGACGCTCCACGCTCATGCTGTCGGGCATCACCAAGATCAGCTTGTAGCCCTTGACGGCTGCGACCATGGCCAGACCAATGCCGGTGTTGCCGGAGGTGGGCTCGACGATGGTGCCGCCGGGCTTCAAGGCGCCAGATTTTTCGGCGTCTTCGACCATGGCCAAGGCAATGCGGTCTTTGATCGAGCCACCGGGGTTGGTGCGTTCGGACTTGACCCACACCTGATGCGTGTTGCCAAACAAACGGTTGATGCGGATGTGCGGCGTGTGACCGATGGTGTCTAAAACGTTGTTGGCTTTCATGGGTGTCTCCTTGTAGAAATGATTTGCTGGGCCACGGCCTCACCCACTTTGATGCCGTC
>JALQWE010001112.1 GCA_023258825.1 Planctomycetaceae bacterium
GACGCTGTAGGGCTTGCGGCGCACCGCTTCGGTCAGGTAGCCGCCCTCGTCATAGCCGACATAGCCCGGCGGCGCGCCGATCAAACGGCTGACCGAGTGCTTCTCCATGAATTCGCTCATGTCGATGCGGATCAGGTGCTCTTCCGAATCGAACAGAAATTCGGCCAGCGTCTTGCACAACTCGGTCTTGCCGACACCCGTGGGACCGAGGAACAGGAAGCTGCCGTACGGACGGTTCTCGTCGCCCAGCCCGGCACGCGAGCGGCGGATCGCGTCGGACACCAGACGCACCGCCTCGTCCTGACCGATCACGCGCTGGTGCAGCCGGTCTTCCATCTTCAGCAGCTTGTCGCGCTCGCCCTGCATCATCTTGCTGACCGGAATGCCGGTCGCGCGCGACACCACCTCGGCGATTTCCTCGGCGCCGACTTCGGTGCGCAGCAGCTTGTTGGCCGGCTTCGCGGCACCGCTCTTCTCGGCCTGCTTCAGCTGTGCCTCGAGCTGCGGCAGCTTGCCGTACTGCAGCTCGGCCAGCTTGTCGAACTGGCCCTTGCGCT
>JALQWE010001113.1 GCA_023258825.1 Planctomycetaceae bacterium
GGCGGTGCGCAAACTCACGCGGTGCTTGTCGGCCACCTGCCAAATGGCCGCAAAGGCCTCGCGCATGATGCGCACCAAGCGCTGGTTGATGTCGTCTTCGCTCCAGAAAAAACTGGAGAAGTCTTGT
Organism: Planctomycetaceae bacterium; assembly: GCA_023258825.1. Lineage (GTDB taxonomy): Bacteria > Planctomycetota > Planctomycetia > Planctomycetales > Planctomycetaceae > SXXK01. The sequence goes on from JALQWE010001113.1 coordinate 128, forward strand.
ACCCATTCGAAGTAACTGACCGTGACGCCGCCTGCATTCGCGATCACATCGGGCACGACCAAAATGCCGCGCTCGTGCAAGATGTCATCGGCCTCGGGCGTGGTCGGGCCATTGGCCCCTTCGATCACCATGCGAGCTTGAATTTGGTGGGCGTTGGCCGCGGTGATTTGTTGCTCCAGGGCGGCGGGAATCATGATGTCGCAGGCCACCCCCCAAAACTGGTCATCGGCCAGTGTTTCGGCGTTTGCAAAGCCTTTCACAGAGCCGTGTTCAGCCACATGGTGCAACAAAGCCGCCACATCGAGGCCGGCGGCTTGGTAAACCGTGCCGCCATGGTCTTGCACGGCCACCAGCGTGGCACCGGCTTGGGCAAACAACTTGGCTGCAATGCCGCCCACGTTGCCAAATCCCTGCACCGCGATTTTGGCTT
>JALQWE010001114.1 GCA_023258825.1 Planctomycetaceae bacterium
CACAGCGAGTTCCTGCTGCCATACCGGTCGACCCTCAATTGACTGGCGACGTCGGGCATCGGCTGTGATCTTTGCGAGATCATAATTGAACTTCCTGGCCATTTCGCGTCGTGTGTGATGAATTTCTTCAATCACGGGATCACTCTGAGGGCTCGTCGTTGATTTCCTCCATCATATCTCTGGGTGTACAGATGATCGGAAACGGAAGTCCAAGGTTGAAGGTGAGGGTTGCGGTTTCGAGCACGAGCACGAGCACGAGTACGGTGATCGGGATGAGGTTGGGGGATTGCTTTTCGTCGCCGGTCGTGGAATTTCTTTGTACCGGATTTGTGTCTTCCATCGTGCTCGTGCTCGTGCTCAGCGCAGCGGTGCTCGTGCTCGAAATGAGCGATCTGCGGTTTCGTGATGGGTGGCAAGTGGGCACGCCTGCCGTTGCTTCGCAACTCGGATGGGTCGGTGGGACCGGGTTCCTCGGACTACGTCCGAGGCTATTGCATGGCATCGCTTCGCAATTCAATTGCGACGGGGTAACCGGTGATTGTGTCGGATGATAA
>JALQWE010001115.1 GCA_023258825.1 Planctomycetaceae bacterium
AAATATGTTAAGGGTAGCCGCGTTCTATCTCGATCACCAAGGCTAGTTATTCTTCACCGTATAATTTTAGTACCTCCGCTACAACGGGATGTCTTTGTACATCGCGTCTTCCAAAATTTACATGATCGATTGCTGAGCTATTAGCGGCTGCTAATCTTTCAACAAAATCCCTCAGTCCATTATCATTTGCGAATTTGCGATCAAGTTGATTCAAATCGCCGGTGACAATCATTTTGCTTCCTTCGCCGAGACGGGTAAGAGCCATTTTAACTTGGTTCACAGTTGCGTTCTGGGCTTCATCAAAGATGATCCAGCTATGTTTAAAAGTCCGTCCTCTCATGTATGCTAGTGGAGAAATCTCAATCACTGCGTCGTCTAGCATACGGGCGATGTCTTTTTGCGAATAATGTTCACCAATGACATCAAGAATGGGCCTAGTCCAAGGTTCCATCTTTTGATTTAAATCTCCAGGTAGGAAGCCATGACTTTCTTCCTCAACACCTACGGCTGGCCTTGTAATCACAATGCGATTAACTTGGCCTTCTCTATAGG
>JALQWE010001116.1 GCA_023258825.1 Planctomycetaceae bacterium
CACGTTGGTCTGCAAGCAGATAGATCTCGTTACGGTCTTTATGGTATGCAATTGGTTGCCAACCACCTGGGCCCCACTTATCTTTCTTCTCCTTATCACTGAAAATCTCGATTGGTTTCAAGAATTCAGCACCAGAGTCAGTCAACTTAGCCTGGAAGATCTTACCTTCGTAAGTTGGCCATACTAAACGACCAGCTGAGTTTGAGTAGTACGGGTTATTGTGTAGATACTCGTTCTCGGCATGGAATACCTTAGTATTTTTCTGCTTGGAGTTACCTTGGTTGTCATAAGAAACCTGCAGCAATGAACCGTCACGACAGTGCATGAAGAAGTTTTGCTTAGCCGCTGGGAAAATGTGGTAACAATCTGGTACAGCGATTGTCTTCACAAATTTTTTCTGTTCCAGATCAACCAGACCTACGCCAGATGTTGGTGAGAACTGCTGAATCAGCATATGTTTGTCATCAACACTCAAAGACGCCGTACGTTCCATTAAACCGGTTAAAAAGCGGATTTCAGGAATATCAATATCTGCAATCGGCTGTAGTGTT
>JALQWE010001117.1 GCA_023258825.1 Planctomycetaceae bacterium
CGGCCTGGAACTGCACGTTGAACAGCGAGGTCCAAAAGCCGAAAGTCAGCTCGGCAAGCACCTTGTCCGGTGTCTGTAGTTCGTGTCGCCGGATCAGTTTGGCCTTGGCGCTGCCCACTTCCTTGTTCTGCCAGGTGAAGGCGGGGTCCCCAGCCCATGCTTCCCACCAGTCGGCCCGGCCATACAGTCCGCTCAGTCGTGCATGGATGCCGTTGCGCAGCGCAATCTCCAGGACATTGAGCATCGGCACCATCGCCTCGGACAGCAGAACGTTACTGGCGTAATCCGCCGCAGCCCTCTCCACATCGCCGCCGCGCGCGGCACGGTAGCGCCCCAACCTTGCAGGGGAAAAGTGCTTCTCCAGGTCATTCCAGTTCATGCTTCGCCACTTTGAATCATCGGACCGTGCTGCTATACTTGTCTTGCAGCCCTAGGCTCAGTCCTCTCCCAGCCACCATACTGGTGATGACACTAGGTTCGCTCTGGCCCTGTGATGCAGGGCCACCCCAATCACTTGATCGACCCGCCTCTGGCGGGTTTGTCTTTTCTG
>JALQWE010001118.1 GCA_023258825.1 Planctomycetaceae bacterium
ATCCATAAGCGTCAGCGACGTGGTGTCGAACATCGCCCGAAGCCGCGAGGCCGTGATGTTCATTACCGCGTTGAGGTCGTAGATGTTATGCTTGTTCACTGTCTGCTCCTAGTAATTCCAGCGGGTCGGCGCCTAGCGCCGCGGCCATGCACTCAACAAAGTAAATGGTCGGATTCTGCATCTCGCCTTTGACGATACGCCGCACATAGGTCGGGTCGTATCCGGCTTTGCTGCATAGCGACGCCAATGATCCTGGGTATTCCGCTATCGCCGCCTCAAGGTTGGCACGTAGTTTACTGTACAGGGCCATCGCGCTTCTCAAACTTGGCTTCGATCTCGTTGGCTGCCGTGCGGAACACGGCCAACATCACCGTGTCGTTTGTCGCCTCTTGCAAATACGCCACAATCTCCCTGACCGCAGCTTGGTAGCCCGTAGCCTGATCCTTGCGGCGTAGCGGGGTTAGCTGCTTAGTCATGGCTGTCTCCTGCGCCTTGCTCACGCAGAGCGCGGAGGATCGTGGGGAGGTTGTTGCGGAGGGCTACCGACAAT
>JALQWE010001119.1 GCA_023258825.1 Planctomycetaceae bacterium
AGGGAACGGCTCCGCTTCAATCCAAGGTCACTCAGACCCAGACACCATGGGACATCAACAGCCGCAATCCTCTGGAAATTCTGCTGATGACATCGTTGTATCAATCAGCGGGCGGTGAAGTCTTTGTGCAGCTGCAGAATGATCAGCTTCGCCGTGACGAAGTCAGTGATACCGTAGTGCTGAACAGTGCTCTGGTGATCGGTACGATTGATCTGCCGCTGTCAACGCTGCGACTGAACGACCAGGAGACCACTCCTGACGTAACAGAAACTGTCGTTCGACTGTTCCTGCCCGTCCGCCGCATTCCCCGCACCGGCAGCGACCAAGCCAATCCGAAAGAACAGTGAGTGGGCAGTTTTCAGTTTTCGGTGTTCAGTTCCTTGTTCCGGGATGGTGAAACGGAGTGAAGCCAGACGATTGTCGCGTTTCGCTCCGCCGAAACGTGCCTCCAGCGTTCACCCGGCGAGCCAGAGGATTCAGAGTTCCGAGACGACTGTGTTGGTGGATGATCACTTCAAACGTGTACTGCTCGGTGGGCTGACGCCGCACC
>JALQWE010001120.1:0-257 GCA_023258825.1 Planctomycetaceae bacterium
AGTCATCCGAGCCTTTTTCAACAGGCACCGGTTCGGTCCTCCAGTAAGTGTTACCTTACCTTCAACCTGCTCATAACTAGATCACTAGGTTTCGGGTTCTTATCCGTACAACTCATCGCCCTATTCAGACTCGCTTTCGCTACGCCTACACCTTTTCGGCTTAAGCTTGCTGCACAGATAAAGTCACTGACCCATTATACAAAAGGTACGTCGTCACTCATATAGAGCTCCGACTGATTGTAGGCATCCGGTTTCAG
>JALQWE010001120.1:267-549 GCA_023258825.1 Planctomycetaceae bacterium
ACCTTTACGGGGCTATCACCCTCTATGGCAAACCTTTCCAGGTTTTTCTAGTTGTACAAATAAAACTACAGGCCTGTTCCGCGTTCGCTCGCCACTACTGACGGAATCTCAATTGATTTCTTTTCCTCTAGGTACTTAGATGTTTCAGTTCCCTAGGTTGCCTTTTCAAACCTATGTATTCAGTTTGAAATAACTCTTAAAGAGTTGGGTTTTCCCATTCGGAAATTTTCGGATCAAAGTTTACATACAACTCCCCGAAACTTATCGCAGTATATCACGTCC
>JALQWE010000111.1 GCA_023258825.1 Planctomycetaceae bacterium
CCGGGGGTGATTTCCAGCGACCTGAAACCGATTCTGGAACGGTTGGACTGCACAGTGGAATCCTGGCTGGATCTCGTGCGTAACTTTCGACGGCGATTCCGCACGGAAGCAGGAAGGTCTGCTTCCCTTGCCGGGGTAAGTGCGTTGCGGCGGGCCAACCGATCCGCGAGCACAAGCGGCTAATACGGAATTCAGAGAGGGGCATATTCTAACTCGCTAATGCAGACTCTCTAAGTCTTTCCAATGACAACCTGCGCCTTGCACCGCCTCTGACAGTTGTTGGGTAGCGGTCGCTGTAGACTGTCAGTGCTTCAGACACGGGGCACAGACTGAATTGTTGAGGACGCACAGATCGTTCCGGTGATCTGCGTGCATTTCTCCGCTTCACTCATTGTCTCCGAGAAAAAGAAGTCGGAAGAAAAATTTTCGGGGCCTGGTGAGATTGGGGGACATCAAAAGGTGCATGGCACCGCAAGGTTTGGGGGAAGAAAAAAGCCGCGGTGGACGACCGCGGCTTTTGTTTGCGGGGACGTGGTCAGGTCCCTTTCAGGACTGTGGCGATGGTGTCTTTCAGAACGTTGGCGCTTTGGATCAGGGCTGTTTTTTCCTTTGCCCAGAGCTCTACTTCGATGTGACTCTTCACGCCGGAGCGGCCCATGACTGTGGGGATGGAGAAGCAGACGTCGCGGACGCCGTAGGCGCCGTTCATGAGGCTGCTGACCGGATGAATGCGGTTGTCGTCCAGTGCGATGCTGTGGACAACATCTGCAATGGAGACGCCAACGGCGAATCCGGCTCCGCCCTTTTTCCGAATAACTTCTGCCCCGCTACCACGGGTTTTTTTCTCGACTTCTGCGATCAGCGTCTGATTCACACCCGGATACTTTTCCAGGGGCATGTTAGCAACCTGGGCCATCGACCAGATTGGCACCATGCTGTCTCCATGTTCGCCGAAGATCGTGACACTGACCTGGGTTGGAGGCACGTTGAGCCGTTGTGCCAGCATGCTGCGGAGTCGAGTGGTATCGAGGACGGTACCTAACCCAATCACCTGCGAGGCTGGAAGTCCCAGTTCCTTCACAGCGAGGTATGTGAGCACGTCGACCGGGTTCGAAACCACGAATACGATGGCATCCTTTTTCAAGCCATGTTTTTTCACATCGGCAAGGATGGTTCGGAACAAGGCCACGTTTCGATTGATCAGGTCAAGGCGACTTTCGTCGGGCTTGCGGCGAAGGCCCGCCGTGATCACAACGACATCGCTATCCTTCACTGCTTCCGTTCCGGCAGCTGTGATGCGTTGCGGGGCCATCAGCGAAGCACCATGCAGCAGGTCCAGCGCCTGACCTTCGCACAGGTCCTTGTTGACATCCACGAGCACGATGTCACTGACAATCTTTCCTGCCTGAAGGGCGAAGCCTGCACAGGAGCCTACCAGTCCCCCACCACCAATAATGCTGACTTTCATCGTTGTTGTTCCATTTGTCTGTGAGTTCACATTGGATTAAAGCGCAACGCCGCGTCGTCTCGACGGAAACGACCTGAGGAGCAAATTCAGCCCCTCGGGGCGTTCCGGAGGCAAGTCGATATCAGCCCTTGCCCATGGCGGCAAGAACCTGCTGTGTGATCATTTTCACGAGATTCTCATCTACCTCTGCCGGCTTAGCCTCGCAGGGCTCGCCACAAGGCTTCTGCAGGTATCCCGGATAGTCCGGTGCCGGATCAAAGGCACGCTGAACGGGAATGTTTTCCTTGTAGCCTTCACGAAACGCGCTGTTGCCGCAGAGGTCGCAGTTTTCGTTGTGGAAGCGTGGATCGTCAAAGCCCCACTTCTTCTTGAGGTCCAGCAACTCGCGACTCTTCTCTTCGCTGAGATACATCGGCTGGCCGATCTGTTTTGCCAGCAGCAGAATTCTGCAGTAAGCGTCGAGGATTTCCGTTTTCCAATAGGCGTCCTCGAGGCTCTTTCCGAAGGATACGGTGCCGTGGTTCTTCAGAATGATCGTGTTGGTCGCCTTGAGGAAGGGGACAACGGTGCTTGCAAATCGCTGGTCACCTGGAGTTTCATAGGGCGCGATGGGTACTTCCCCCATGAATACTTCCACTTCGGGAAGAATGCATTGCGGAATGGGTTCGCCGGCGACAGCAAAGGCGGTTGCATGTGGCGGGTGACAATGCACCACGGATTTGACATCCGGGCGATTCTTCATGATCGCAAGGTGCAGCAGGACTTCGCTGGTACGCTTTCGCTTTCCGGCGATCTGATTGCCTTCCATGTCCACGGCACAAATGTCGTCCGGCTTCATGAAGCCTTTGCAGATCATGGTCGGTGTACAGAGCACTTCGTTTTCACCGACGCGAATACTGATGTTGCCATCATTTGCGGCAGCAAATCCCTTGTCGTACACGCGCCGACCGATTTCGCAGATTTCTTCCTTCAGTGCCCGGTCGTTGATTCCACTGTTCCATTTGTTCGCCATGTCAGCCGCCTTTTCTGAGATTGACTCGTCAGACTTCAGTTATCGGGGAAATAAGTGTTCAGAGTTCTTCCGCCGGTGACTCAACACTGACCGTGTCGAGTATTGCGGCGTTGTACGCATCAATTGGTTTAGTTCCGGGGTAAAAGGGCGTGGAGGCTTCGGCGCTTTCGGTTACGGCCATCAGACTTCCAATCCCGGCTCCCATTTCATCCAGCAGAACGATCGGCTCCGTTCTTCCACGAGGGTCACCTGTCAGTCCCGCATGCAGCAGTGGGACGGCCAGTTTCCATGACGCCCCTGTCAGAGACGGGTCCCACTTTGACAGGGTGACTCTGCCGATACATTCCATGATTCTCATCGTATCCCTCCGGGAATCAGTTCCTTCCATGAATCAGGCGGACCGCTGAATGAAGACATCATCCTCAGCAGTCTCGTGAGTTCACTGAATGACCATCCGTCACTGGAAAGACACACAACATTCGGATGCATTCTGCGAATCAGTTTCTCAAATCCTTCCGACCGTCCGAGGACGGCTGACCGAATGGTGGCCTCACGGTTGAGGAGACAGGCCACGATGGAAGGATCTTCCGTGACGCACAGGACACGAACCGAAGCGACAGCATCGCGTGCTGCAACTGCGGCCGCCAGACTGTCTTCAACCTGCGATACCTTCCAGCTGGCGGCCTGAGCGGCAGCCTGAGCTGTCTGTGATTTTCCGGCAATCAACACGATCCCTCTGACGGACACTTCCGGTTCCGGCAGAATGCTGGACAATCGCACCGCATTTTTTCGAATGTAGTCGCGTCCTGAAGGCGTCAGGATCGCGCCTCGCATCAACGAAACCGTCTTACCCGCAACACGCGACTCCGCCAGAACGTCCTCAGTGACCACTCGACCGCGAATCACAACGACGTCATCTGACCGGCCGGTGCCTGCCCCTGTCGGCTTTGCCGCGGGGGGCTGAACAGGCGTCGTCGGAGGAACAGCGGCGCGAGTCTGGAGCTCACGCAGCACATTCCGCACGATTTCGTCGATTTTTTCCGCGCTGAGTTTCATGGTTTGTCTTTACTGGTCTGTCCGCATCTGCTGGTTCTGTGGAGCGAACGCGAGACTTCACGCCGATCCGATCTGACCCTCATCCTGCGAACTGCTCTCGTCCCTGAAGTTCCTTTACGTCCGTCCCACTGCCGAGTTCACTGTCCGGAATTCTGATGTGCTCCGGAGCGATGCCTGTGTTGCCCGTCATTGGCCGGGTTTCCGTGATTTGGTTTCCGGCGGATGATCAAGAATGCCCTGAACCGAAAACCGAATCGGGCTGTCTTTTCGTTTCGTCAGCTGCTGGATGTATTTCGTGTCGCTGGTGAAAAACACGTGATCGCCCTGTCGTGCGCCCAGTGGATCGATCGCCAGTTGTGGAAATTCATCCGGTTGGTTGTTGATGTCCAGTGGCTGGAGCACGATCAGCTTCCAGCCAATCATGGAGTCATGTTTGACTGTCGCCGTGGCATGCCCAAGAACTCGTGCAACCTGCATACTTCCGTCCGATTCTGCTGATCCGTCGGTAATGAGCACGGGGGCAGTTGTTTCTGCGCCCCGCTGTTTTCAGATGATCCGAAGATCGTCCACCATCACACAGCGTCGCTGACGGGTGAACGTCATTGGGCTGGTCACGCCTTCGCCGGTGGGAGTTGCAATGCTGAAGGACAGATAACCTTCGCCACCCAGTCCGAGTCCAGCCATGCAGGGGCCGTTCTTTACGAACAGCGTGGTGTTCATGACGCGTCCCATCTTTGTGATGGTGTGCACATCCCGCGAGTGAATAATTGCCGTATGACCGAAGCCGTGCTCGTATTTCTTTGCCAGTGCGATCGCATGATCGCTGCAGTTTGCGCGAACGAATGGTACGAACGGCATCATCTGCTCTTCCGGAACAAACGGATTGTTTTCATCCGTCTCACCGTAAAGAATCAAAGTTTCGGAGGGAATGCTGAGTCCGATCTGAGCTGCCAGCCATGCTGCATCTTTTCCGATGAAATCCCGATTCAGGACATGGTGTCCACCTGGTTCTTTTGGCGGACCAAAGGCTTTTGCCGTGAAGCCTGCCACCTGAGCTGCATTGAGACGGTAGCCACCGTGGCTGGCCACAGCCGTCATCAACTGATCGAAGATTTCCTTCACGGCGAAGACTTCCTTTTCGCCGATGCACAACAGGTTGTTATCGAATGCCGCTCCTGCCACGATCGATTTTGCCGCATTGTCGATGTCAGCGGTTGCGTCGACAACGACCGGTGGATTTCCCGGTCCAGCCACAATGGCTCGTTTCGGGCTTTTCAGAGCCGCTCGGGCCACGGCAGGGCCACCTGTTACCACGAGGAGTTTCACTCCACGATGATCGAAGACCTGCTGGGCCGATTCGATGGTAGGACTACCAATGATCGTGACGAGATTCTCAAGGCCCGTGGCGGCATGAATCGCTTTGTTGAAGCGACGGACACCTTCGCTGGCGATTTTGGCACCACTTGGGTGGGGATTGCAGACAATCGTATTGCCCGCCGCCACCATATTGACGAAGTTTCCGGCAAGTGTGGGCAGTGAATGCGTGACTGGGGTGATGGCTCCGATGACTCCGAAAGGAGCGTACTCGGTAATCATCAGCCCGTGAGATCCGCTGATGGCGTCGGTCCGCAGAAACTCGACACCGGGCACTGTCTGAATCGCCTTCAGTTTTGCGATCTTGTGCTCGAGCCGGCCGATTTTTGTCTCTTCAAATTCAAGCCGGCCCAGTTCTTCCGCCTGCTCGTCACACATGCGTTTGACGATGTTAATCGCGGTCTTCCGCTGCTCCAGCGAAGCGCGAGTCAGCTGCTCGAAGCCCTTTTGCGCTGCTGCAACCGCTTCATCAACGGAGTCGAAGACACCCCAGCGATTGCCGGTCGTGTTCGCATTTCCCTGACGTCCGGCCAACTGGGTCAGCACTTCCTGAACGACCTGCCGAATTGTTTGTTCTGTGGACTGCACCTGAGTAATCTCTCTGCACCGCGATATCTCCCATCGCACTCTGTGAATCGCGTCATCCGTTCGCGATATGTGTGATTTCGTCCCGTTCGATAGTTCTGCTTTGAGGTGTTGCCGGGTTGGCAGTCATCCTCTGTTCACCCATTCACTCTGTCTGCATACTCATTTGCTGCAGGCGATCCTGAATCCACCACTCAAGAGTCATCCGGCTCGGGATACTCAGTGAGATCAGAATCACAAGTACCGCCACCAAAACCAGTGAAATAACACTCTCTTCCTGAAGCAGAACGACACCATTCAGCATCGCCGCTCCTTCCAGCATGGCCACTTTTGTGATCCAGCCGGATATCCATAAAGACGCCAGAGCCGATTCCTTTTCCGCTGCGTTTTGTTTTAACAAACCAGCCTTCACGGCCAGTTGCAGCTGAGTTCTGGTGATTCGTTCGGGAATGACCAGGTGCCCGACGATCATCAGAGCACCCACCACAACTCCTGCGGCAGTCAATGTCCCCGCATTACCATCCCAGCCCTTGTTCAGAACACCGAGTATCACCGCCAGAAACATCAGTACACCCGCCTGCATTGCCCAGCCAATTGTTTTTGCTGTGCGAAGCACGGAGTTCACTGATCCACTGGCCGTTGTTTGTCCCCGATTGTCAGATTCCGAAGACACTGGTGACTCCTTGTCCCGGGAGGCACACTCGGAGTGTTCCTGCCCGACCGTGCCTGGAAGCTCTATTCACCCGCTTTGAAGATGGTCTTTGCCTTCACCTGCACCGTATCCACGATGCCGATAATGGCGGCGTCGATCGGCAGTTCCTTCGTTCCGGCTGTGAACCGGGCGCTGGATCCCTGCACACACAACACCACTTCGCCTTCGCCCGCTCCGACGGTATCGACCACGACAAATGATCGCCCCGTCGGCTTCAGACTTTGCTGATCCTTTTCATCCACCCGCAGCGGTTCGACCAGCAACAACTTCTGACCGACCAGAGCCTCGACCTTCTGAGTCGAAACCAGACTGCCTGTGATCTTTGCCAGAAACATGATGCCTATCCTTGGCAACTGGCCTGATCCGCAGCACCAGTTGCTTTCTGAAACTTCGAATATCGCTGCCACATCGGATGACAGGGAATTTCCATGGACATGGGGTGATGCCCCCTGCCGACACAGATCAGCCCTGTCCACTAATCGCTGCGGCTGTCTGCCGAGCGACAACAATTTCTTCATTGGTCGGGATCGTCCAGATCTGCACCCGACTGTCATCGGTGCTGATGCGACATTCGCCCCGCACTGCGGCATTTCTGTCCGCACAGAGTTTCATGCCGGCCCACTCCATATCCCGACAGACGTTGGTACGAATGCGTTCGCTGTTTTCACCGATTCCACCGGTGAACACGACAACGTCCGCGCCGCCCAGCAGTGCCATCCATGCTCCGGTGTAGGAGCGGATAGAAGCCTCGAACAGCTTCAAAGCCTTCTCTGCCCGTTCATGTCCTGTGGCGGATGCTTCCTCAAGGTCGCGGCAGTCTCCGCTCAGCCCACTGATACCCAGCAGACCGCCTTTGGAGGACATCTCGGCCAGCACCTGTTCAAAGGTCATTCCAGTCGCCTTCATGATGACCGGAATCGCATACGCATCGAAATCCCCGACGCGGTTGTTGTTCGGCAAGCCTCCCTGAGGACTCATTCCCATCGATGCCGCGACACTGGCCCCGTTACGGATGGCACAGATCGAGGCACTGCCGCCCAGGTGACAACTGATGATTTTGAGGTCCGTTCGTCCGAGGAGTTCGGCAACCCGTCCGGCGATGAAGCGATGACTGGCTCCGTGGAATCCCCAGCGTCGAATCTCGAGGTCGGTGTACCATTCGTACGGCACCGCGTAGGCTCGATGTTCGAACGGGATCGTCTCGTGAAAACCGGTTTCGAGTGCTGCGACCAGCGGAATCTTCGGGAACGCCGCCTGCAGCTGACGCATCGCCCGAACATAGGGCGGATTGTGAGCGGGGGCGATGTCCGACAAAGCTTCCATTTTCTGCAGCAGCGCTTCGTTGACGATTCGCACGCCACTCAGGCTACCGGCAAAAACAGCTTTGAAACCAATTCCACCAACCTCATCGACTGAATCGAGGCATCCATGCTGAGGATCTGTCAGTTGCTGCAGGCAGATGCTGACAGCAGCCGCATGATTCGGGACCACCTGCTTCAGTTCAGACCGCTGTCCGTTGATCTCGACGAAACAGGAGCTGACGGCGTCCGGCTGACCAATTCGGTCAATGCCCCCTCGTGCGAGCTGAGTTTCGCTGGACAGATCGAACAGACGGTATTTGAAACTTGTGGATCCCAGATTGGCGACGAGAACCTTCATACCACCACTTTCCCTGCTGTTCACGGCCCACGATGGAGGAAATCATCGGGACCGCAATTCTCCTGAGTACTTGCTACCGTTCCGGCAGACTCTTTCTGCCGGAATTTACCTGCGACAGGCCCGAATGAGCTGTCTGGTCCATCTTCGGATGGTCGAACGAACGCTCGTTTCCGTCAATATGACTCAGACAGCTTCCCGGACCGTCTGCCGGAAAGCCGGCTCTGCTTCACAGTACTGATTCCAGCAGTGAGGCTTCCGGCCGTGGAATCAGGTGTGCACAAACGAGTTCGCCGGACTGAGATGCGGCGGCGGCGCCGGCATCTACAGCAGCCCGAACCGAACCCACATCACCCTTGATGATCGTGGTGATGAAGGCGGCTCCGATATTCAGCTGCTTCACCAGAGTGACATTCGCAGCCTTCAGCATGGCATCAGAGGCGTGGACTGCAGAGACCAGGCCCTTCGTTTCAATCATTCCAATTGCTTCATTCATCGTTCTGACTTCCGAAAAAAGTTCCAGTTGAATCGGGTTCATGAGATCTCCGAGCAGAAAAGTCAGCCCGGTCAGGCACTGCTGGAAGCAGGATCAGCCCGGCTTCCACGGCACCCAGTCGTTCCCCAGGATCGACCGGCAGTGCCGCCCATTCCTCCGGTGATGTGTTCCGCAGAACATCTCACACCGACGGAACAGGACTCAGCCCTTATTTCTTAGCCACAGCCGGAGCCACTTTGGCCTTCGGCAGGACAGCGGCCAGTTCCTCGTGCGGACGAGGAATCACTTCCGCGCTGATGACAGTGCCCAGGCGTGATGCCGCTGCTGAACCTGCGTCCAGAGCAGCCTTCACGGCAGCCACGTCACCGGAGATGAATGCAGTGACCAGTCCACTGCCAATCTTGTCCCATGACACCAGCTGCACGTTGGCAGCCTTCAGCATTGAATCGATGGCTTCGAGCATGCACACGAAACCCTTCGTTTCAATCATTCCAAGCGCTTCCACAGACTTCGCCATTTCAGATCACTCCAGCCTCGTCCACACGAACTCCGCGTGTGTGTTTGGCAATAAAAAACAACGACATTCCCTTGTCGCCAGCGTTCAAACCCCAGTTCTGCACAGCCGGTGTGAATTCTCTGTATCCCGAGGAATTCACAGCCTGCTGAATGTCAACCCAATTCCTTCGACTCAATGATGGCACTGGCAGGGTTCAGCCTTGACCAGTTCGACCTGAGTCGCCTTTTCGAGATTCACGGCATTGCCTTCGTCCGTGTCCAGATGCACTTCCAGCTTGATACCCTTGCCGGCACGCACCGCCAGATCCTCCAGCACGGTGGTGCAGCCAGGAGACTCGATTCGCAGATGAATCAGATCCCCGTCCTTC
>JALQWE010001121.1 GCA_023258825.1 Planctomycetaceae bacterium
TCGCGGCTTGGCAGGAGCCGCGCCCGCCCGATCATACGCATGGTGGCAATGTTGTGAGCGGCGACGCGTTAGTGGCCGGTTTCGATTCGTGTTTTTTCCGTCAAGGTGATGTGTTTTTTGAACCACGGATGGACACGGAATAACACGGATCAACGCGGAGGGATGAGGGCCGTTGAGTGGAGCCGAAACGGGTTTGCGGCTTGGCAGGAGCCGCGCCCTCCCGATGATGCGCGCCCTCCCGATCATACGCGCTCTCCCGTTATGAGAGGGCTAGCGCAGGCGGACGCGTTCCAGGGCGTTGACTTCGATGATGTCGCGTTTCTCTTTTTCGGACCAGCGACTGCCCTGCACTCCGACCTGTTGTCCGAGGTAGTTTTCCAGTCGGACACCTGCCGTGGGTTTCAGATCGGCGAGGACGCGGCCGGAATTGGTCATCAGGACAAAGGCATTGGCCTGACCGGGAGCACGCTGCAGGATTCCAGCACCGACGAAGCGGTTTTCCGGACTGCCGGGCTTGATGACTCCATCAGCCGGAGCCGCAGGAG
>JALQWE010001122.1 GCA_023258825.1 Planctomycetaceae bacterium
GGCATCAGGTCACAGGATCTGCTACGGTGCACGCTGATAATCGCTCAGCACCGCAGGCCAATCGAAGAACAGGGGCTACCGCATGAAACGAGTCGGCATTCTGGTACTACTCCATGAAAGCAATACGTTTCTGCAGGAACCAACAACTCTGGAGCATTTTCAGGCAAACCTCCTGGTGGAAGGCGACGCCGTTCTGCAGGCCTTTCGCGGAACGCCGCATGAGGCGGGTGGCTTTCTGAATGTGCTGGACAACGCCGCGGATATCGAACCCGTGGGAATTTTTGCTGCCAGAGCCATGCCCTATGGAATGATCTCGGCCGACTGCTGGCAGGAACTAATGGCTCGCCTCGATCAGCAACTTCAGCAGGCACTGCCGCTTGATGGACTGCTCGTCGCCCCCCATGGAGCCACAGTGGCTGTCGGTGCACCTGATGCTGACGGTGACTGGCTGTCACGTGTGCGGCAACGTGTCGGACCGCAGCTGCCCATCGTGGGGACTCTGGATCTGCATGCCAACGTCTCGCCATTGATGGTGCAGAGC
>JALQWE010001123.1 GCA_023258825.1 Planctomycetaceae bacterium
TTCTTGCTGCTGGCCATTTTTGACGATGCCAGCATGTGGATGGCAGTGTTTGCCGACATGGGAGCCAGTCTGCTGGTAGTGTTCAACGGTTTGCGTTTGCTCAAGGGATCGCGCAGCAATGGATGACTGCTGCTCGGTCAATTCCCAGCCGACGTGATTTCGCAAAGCCCTGCCGCCGAATTCCTGAACGCTCCGAAGGATGCCGAGTTACCCGCCCAAACCAGCACCGCCTTACAATCCAGAATCGATGCGTGCCTGTCTGCTTGCCCTCTTGATGCTGTTCTGCCTGCCCCTGCAGTGGGCAGGTGCAGCTACGGGCGCGTCCTGCGCGCACGAGCTCTGCGCTCCGCTGCACGCTAGCCTGACTGATATGCCAGCACAGGCTGCAGCCGGTGACGCCAGCGGCGAATCCCACGCGCAGCACCCCCACTGTGGTAGCTGTCACTCCGGCGCTATGGCCATGTCGGCCTGCGCGTCCTTGGTCCTGAACGAGGCCACCAGCGGCTTGCTGTCAGTGCCCAAGCTATGGACCGAAGTCCT
>JALQWE010001124.1 GCA_023258825.1 Planctomycetaceae bacterium
GCAGGATCAGTTCGTTTTCGGTGGCCCAGCGCAGCATGCGGATGATGCGACGGACGGCGGCGTTGATTCCGGTCCGAGTCCATTTCAGCTGAATCATGGTGTCCCGGACGTCCTTCAGCTTACGGGGCCCGAAGTGGGAAACCTTTTCTTTTGAATACGCGCTGACCAGCGGGCGCAGTGCTGACCGAATGGCGGAGACTTCGGACGTGGGCTTGTCGTTCTTTCGGTAGTACGTTTCGGCGTGGTCGACGTACAGAACAGCCAGGCGGCCCATGGTGACGGTTTCCCGGTCGACGTCCATAGAGTTCCCCAGGTATCGGGAAATCAGGGCTTCATACCGTTCCCGGGATTCGGGGGAATTCCACTGCCCGAGATAGTAGGATCGGCCCTTCAGGCGGACCCGGGCTTGCCCGGTGGGCTTGTGGAAAGTGTACTGCGGAATGCGTCTTGCCATGACTTTGCGGCCCCGAAGTGTGCCAAATTAAAAAATCTTATTGAAACCAGAAAATTGCATGTAGCCAGTAAAGCACTTGTAAGT
>JALQWE010001125.1 GCA_023258825.1 Planctomycetaceae bacterium
GGCTGTTCCTGTATCGCGGCGACATGGATGCGGAATGGGCCAGCTACGGCACGCCCGAGGCGCGCGCGATGACGGAGGCCTTCGCCGCGGGGATCAACGCCTATATCGAGCTGTCCGACAAGGACCACTCGATGCGCCCGCCGGAATTCGCGGCCATGGGCACGCGGCCGGAGAAGTGGGCCGCGGAGGATGTGGTGCGAATCCGCAGCCACGCCCTGGTGCGCAACGTCCTGAGCGAGGTGGCGCGCGCGCGCGTGGCCGCCAGCGCCGGCATGGAGACGGACGAGGCGCGCATGATGCTGGAGCCGGAATGGAAGCCGGTGGAGCCGGACGGGCTCGACCTCGCCTCCATCCCCGCCGACGTGCTGGACGTGTTCCGCCTGGGCACCGCGGCGCTGGACATGGCGCCCGCGCGCCTGACCGCGATGCCGCGATGCGCGCCGCGCTCGCAGCCGTGGTTCCGGTGCTCGCCGCAGCGGCTGCGGGCGCAGGCCTCCTCGGCGATGGGTGCGTTGCGCTGCGGGCGCAGCTTCATCA
>JALQWE010001126.1 GCA_023258825.1 Planctomycetaceae bacterium
TATTCGCAAAGCCCGTATCCGCTCGCTTCCGCCTGAAAAGCCGGCGCAGCCTGCCGAGGACGCGGCTTCCCGATAACGTCGCCCGACAGCGGTTTTGATTTCAACTACACTTTCGCATTCAGAGTTTCTGCCGTGCCTACAGCTTTTTCCTACGAGCCATTGTTCAATACGGGTGCAGATGGAACCACTTACAGAAAGCTGACCAGCGACTATGTCGACGTCAAGCCGTTTCAGGGCCACGACATGCTCTGCATCGCACCTGAGGCACTGACCCTGCTCAGTTCCCAGGCGTTCCACGACATCAATTTCTTTCTGCGTCCCGCCCACCTGAAGCAGGTGGCTGCCATCCTGGATGACCCCGAGGCCTCGGAAAATGACCGCATGGTGGCACTCACCATGCTCCGCAATGCGGATGTGTCCAGCAAGGGAGTGCTTCCGTTTTGTCAGGACACGGGCACCGCAACAATCCTGGGCAAGAAAGGGCACTGTGTCTGGTCAACGGGTGATGAAGAAGCGCTGTCCCGCGGCGTCTATGAC
>JALQWE010001127.1 GCA_023258825.1 Planctomycetaceae bacterium
GGTCCCGTAATTTGCAATGAGATAAGACTGCCCTTCGAGCCAACCCATGAGGTAATCGCCGTCAATTGACGCGGGGGGTAGCAAGACTTGCATACCTTCACGCTCCGCCAGCGCCTTTGCTTCGTCAGTCATGGCTGTCTCCTGCGAGTGCTGCGCGGGCTTCTTCTTCGGTGTCGTATTCTTCGATCAACCAAGGCTCGTCATCGTCACGAGCATCCATCTCTTCCTCGGTCAAAACACGAACGACTGCCCAAATATCAGGACCGGGCATTGCTGTGCTGATGTGGACAAGGTGCGGTCCTTCTTTCTTGCGTTCACCCCAACCAAAAAAGTCCTCATCAATCACTTCATAGGGCGAGAAGCGGCACTGATCAGATGACTGATCCTCACCATGATAAAACCATTGCGGTTTGAGCATATTTTTCAGCCGCTCGATCTCGCGGGCTTGGGTTTCGATTTCCGCACAGGCATCGTAAAGTAGCCGGTGAGGCTTATCTTGCCAGTCATATGCCCGTGGGCCTTTGCCGCTCAC
>JALQWE010001128.1 GCA_023258825.1 Planctomycetaceae bacterium
GGGGAGGCCTCCAAATCAACCTGGCTGTGCGTCATGCTGTCTCCTGCTCTAAGGGCTGTGATATGCATTAAAGTGCTTTATTATCCCTAATAGGAAATATATTGCATCAGGGTTTACCCTGGAAAAATCTGGGGGTTAGAATGACAGTATCGGGGCGTAGCGCAGTCTGGTAGCGCATCTGGTTTGGGACCAGAGGGTCGCATGTTCGAATCATGTCGCCCCGACCATGGTTTGGGCCCGGGTTGCGGGCCTTTTTGCCATCTGCCCGTAGCTCAGTTGGATAGAGCAACAGCCTTCTAAGCTGTGGGTCGGGGGTTCGATCCCCTCCGGGCAGGCCACCCCTCAGTGGGACTTGTCGTCCCCGTTTTCCTCGAAATGCTTCCAGCAGGACGTTTCGGCGATCACTTCGCTCTGGTTGTCCAGACAATACTGACGGTGGACACGCTTTTTCGCATCGCTCAGGATGAAGGTGCGATACATCGTGCGCTTGCGCAGATACACGATGACCTGCCGGGCTTGCTGGCAATTTTA
>JALQWE010001129.1 GCA_023258825.1 Planctomycetaceae bacterium
GCGCTCTCAGGCGGCAGCAACCGCGCCACAGCCTTGTCCTTGAATGCTTGTCCGTATCTCGCCAACTTGTTCTTCCATCAACGCCCCCGGGTTCAAAGTTCTATGGGCACGACATCTATTCTGACGCGGGGGGCAACGCTGGGTGGGTCTGCCGCTGAACGAACGACAGGTAAGGTTGGTCAATCGCCTGCTCGATGGTTTCGATGGTAAGTTGACCAGCAGCAAGTGGGCTGTCATCGCCAAGTGCTCGCCCGACACTGCATTACGCGACATCACGCAATTGTTGGAACTTGGTATGCTCAAAAAAATGCCGGGTGGTGGCCGCAGCACGGGTTACGAACTGGCGGACTGATTAGGCAAATTCGTTGAATCCTTCGCATCACCCCGAACGCTGTTCGCCATCTCCCATTTCAGGATCGCATCGAGCGAGAAGCGTAAGGTACCTTGCCTCGATAGCACGCCGAACTGATCTGGCTGTGGATACCGGCATGATGAGATTTCCCACTGGGGCTTGAAGCCGAACGCGGTG
>JALQWE010001130.1 GCA_023258825.1 Planctomycetaceae bacterium
ATCTTCCCCTGGCTGCGCAGCTGGCAAAACCAGGGCATCGATTGGGCCGACTACCCGCACCTCAAGGCCTGGTTCGACCGCATTGCCGCCCGCCCAGCGGTGCAACGCGCGGTGCAGGTGCTGGCCGATGCGCGCAAACCCCTGCTGGACAAGCAGGCGCGCGAGAACCTGTTTGGCCAAATACAGCACCAAAAGCGCTGATGCCGAACGGCTACGCCGGCTTTCACAGGTAGAATGCGAACCAGTCGCGAGTTCGAATCCCGCCGCTCCGACCATTCGAAAAACACAAAGGCCCGCTCAGGGCCTTTGCTGTCTCTGATCTGTCCGTAGCTCAGTTGGATAGAGCAACAGCCTTCTAAGCTGTGGGTCGGGGGTTCGATTCCCTCCGGACAGGCCACCCCCTTTCAGTGATGGGCCTTGCCCGCAGCGCCTTTGGGTGGCAGCTGACGCACTTTGGACGCCCCCGCCGCCATCTGCTGTGCCTGCGTCATGTTCTGGCGCATTGCATCCCACACGCTGTCAAAGGCCT
>JALQWE010000112.1 GCA_023258825.1 Planctomycetaceae bacterium
GATTATTCGTGATGCCACAACGGCAGTGCCGCCACTTTGGCACCGGGAGGCGCGGCTCCTGCCAAGCCGCAATCCTCACCATCTTGACGCTTACTTGAAATGGCGAAATGGTGCTCCACGAAAAGAGTGTCGCGTTTCGCTCCGCCGAAACGTACGACCAGCCCACCGGCGAGCGGAGGGTGTGAACCCTCCGAGATCTCCGAGTCTGTCGATGTTCACGTCCAGCGTGTTCGTCTCGGCGGGCTGACGCCGCACCGCTCGCCATGCTGGAAGGCGCCCCACTGCTGTCAAGCAAAATCGCGTCGGATTTCCCGTGGGAGCATCGGCTAAGTCTTGCGGCTCGGGTGGAACCTCGCCCTCCCATTGAACCTCGCGCTCCCGCTCAAACGTTCCCAAGGTCATAAGGTGCATGGCACCTGGGTTTGAAAACGCTTTGCTTTCGGCGTTTTTCAGGGGGGGTCAGGGGGCGGTGGGAGCCTGGTCGTAGAAGAAGTTCGACATCAGGTGCTCGGCACAGAACAGCAGCAGCACCAGTCCCAGCAGGACCGGGAAAACCTCCACTCCCAATCGACTGGCACGGACGGCATTCTGCAGGTCTTCGGGGTTTCGAATAATGGTCAATTGTTCAGTGTCTGCAAGTGACCTCAACTGGTCATCCGGGATCCGGGTCAGCTCCGTTTCTCTGTCCGGGAAGTTGACGGAGAACGCCGCTTCGAAGGGAGAAGGAGATTCAAACGGCTTTAGCAGGTAGTGTCCCTGTTCGCCCGCGTCCGTCAGCAGCACGCTCGATTGATCGGGTTCCAGCGTGCCCCGCGTTTGCCTTAAGCCGGGCCGTCGGAGCAGGAATTGTTCGAACCGCTGTGTGGCGGGGACGGGCAGATCCACAGGAGTTCCGGAGATGAAGTTTCGTGGGAATGTCTGCTGACTGGTCAGGTGCGCCAACAGTTCCTCAACCAGGGCGAGGAAGCTCCAGCTGGTGACGAGGTTGTTCCACTGACTTCCCCCGTCGCGAAGGTTGTCCATGGCGGAGGTGAACATCAGACATCGTCCCTCTCCCAGCGTTCGTTCCAGAAGGGCGGGCCTGGAGCCGGGTCCTGACAAGGTCATCAGCACATTGGCCTCGGGTTGTGGTTCCACGGCCCAGCAGCGATCAAACGCTGCCGCCCCCAGTTCCACGCGCAGAGCTTCCTCACGCTGAAAGTCCCGCAGGAGCGGATGCTGAGTCGCCGCCAGTCGCAGCTGCCCGGGTTCGTTCAGAAAACGAACGACGGTCAGCGGGATTGCCGGTAGAAATCTCCGCGCCGCGGCCGTGTTCCAGGCCCCGGGCTGGATGCGTGAGGAACCGGCCACAATGAACACGCCGCCACCGCTCTGCAGATAAGTGGCCACGGCATTCCACAGCGTGTCATCGGGACGCTGCAACCCCACAAGGATGACGGCATCGAATCCCGCGAACGCATGCTCCCCAGCGCTGGCGGTCGCGACACTGAGACACTGGCAACGGCGGACCTGCAGAGCATTTTTCAGATACAGTGACTCTTCAGGGCGGTCGGCTATCAGGAGCACTTTGGGTGCCGGTCGGACTCCGCACGAAAAGTAGCGGACATTGTCTTCCATCAGTGGATCTTCTGCCGTCAGACGCACAACACCCTGAACACTGGTTCCCGCCCCGGGAAGCTTCAACACTGTCTGGAACTGTGACGCATTTCCATCCAGCTTGACCAGAACCGGCGCCCCACTGCGAACTTCCTGTCCGGTGTCATCAATCAGACTGGTCTCCAGCGTGGCCACCGCAGGCAGCCCGGGTGTCGAGGTCACAGACATGGACAGCAACAGATCAAGCCCGGTCACACTGCTTTCGTCAGACAGAGTCAACTGGGTAATTCCGGCGTTCATTGGATTGGGCACCGACAAATCCACCAGATACACATGCAGCCAGTTCAACTGCGTCAGCAGATCCGCCAGTCCACTTTCGTCCGGAATCTGCAGGGAGGCTCTGGAGAAATCCGACAGCACGTAAATGTCGCGGGCGAACAAGTCCGCCGAGCCACCGAGGCCTGCCTGTTCCTGCACCAGCTTCCGGTGTTCCACCTGCGCTTCGATGGCGGCACGCAACTGTCGGTTCAGTGTGCCGGGGACCGCAGAAAACTCCAGTGATTCCAGCCGTGAGGACGCGCCGGACAAATCCGCCTGAAAAATGATTTCCTCGTCGGTCTCTGCGGTCGCTACTGCGGCGCGACTTCCCGCGGGAAACTGTTCGAGAAGGTCCTGCGCGCGTTCGGCCGCGGCTTCCAGACGAGTCAGATTCTCCTGTCGATACTTCATGCTGATGCTGTTATCGATCAGAAAAACGGCGGCCACTGGAATATCTTCTGTGCCCTCATTTCCAGGTGACAGTAACTCCGCCCGCACACGCACGCCCCACGGAATCCCGGTCAGCAGCACCAGCAACAACAGCCCGGTCAGCAGACACCAGACCTTCAGCCGATTGCGGTGCTGCAACTGGCCAGCCGCGGTCAACCGGCGCTGCTCCTGACGGCGGATCAGCACAAAGTAGCCCGCAACACTGAATCCGGCCGACACGATGATCCCCAGCCACTCCCACCACCGCAAACTATAATTGGCCGCGGGTAACGATGGCCTGGCAATCGCGATGACCAGCGCACAGATCAGCAGAATGCGCAGCGCCAGCAACAGAAACTGACGCAGACGCATGCGGCGTGCATTCGAGGGCTGGCGAGCTTTCAACAGCCTTAACGCTGGAAACTCAATCCGCTTAGGCCTTGCGCGCATCACCAGATGCAGAATCAGCGGAATACCCGCAAGGATCAAGCCCAGCAACAGAGAGGAATTGATCAGTGTCATGGAGTTCCGTTCGTATCAGACCACAAAGCTCTGTGTCATTGCGTCTGAAGGTCCGCCGGTAAGGCCGTCATGTCTTTCCTGTGCCGGGGTCTTTATGGTATTCTGCCCAGCTCCGTGGCTGTGCTTTCTGATCAACTTCAACCAGCAAACATTATGATTTTTCCCGCGTTCCGGCAAGCTCGCTTCGTGCGTCAACGATCGAACAGCAGGTTGAAACCACTGGACCTTTCTTTCTACGCAATGCCGGATCGATCGCTGAGCATCATCCGATTCGGCAACCTCCTCACGGGAAAACGGTCGTGAAGGCTGACATACCGGGAAAACGAATTCGCATCGCACTGGGAGGCCTGCTCTGGAGTGGTCTGTTATTGTGGGCAGTCTGGGCAATCTGCCTTCAGGCCCAGGGAACACGCGCACCGCTCGCGGGTCTTTTCCACGATATCGGACGATGGCTCCTGGGCGCCCCCCAGCAGTATTCTGCCACTGCCGACACAATGCTGATGCTGGCCCCCAATGATCCGATCTTTATGAAAAACGCCCAGGGTCGGCTGGTGCAGATTGGACGCGTAAGAACGGCCTTCGGCGCGACCATCGATCCGGTCGCCACCCAATCCGCCCTCCTGCTGATTGACGAATCGCAGCTGCGTTCGATGTATCCCGAGGGATTTTCACTGGAGTACCATACCACCCCCTCGTCACTCGATTGGGTCGCCAGAACCCTGCTGTCCGCTGAACGACGTCGGGAAATTACCGCCATCATCACTCGCGACTGGGACATCCAGAGTGCCGCCGTGCTGAGTCGCCTGCAACCCGTACTGATCAACGGCCTGAAACACATCAGCGTGGCTGTCGAAGCAGAACTACCAAAGGTTCTTGAACGCCATCGTGCCGACTTTACAAAACTCTCAGACCGCTATCAGGGCGAACTGATTCAGCAAAGGATCGTGCCCCTCGTACGCAAAGAAATCCTGCCGATTGTCGAACAGGAAATCCAACCGGTGGCTCTGCAACTGGGACGAGAATTGTGGGAACGCGTTTCGTTGTGGTCATTCACCTGGCGATATCTCTACGATGTGTCTCCACTTCCCGAGAGAAATGCCGTGCGTCGCGAATTTGAACGCTTCCTTGCCGATGAGATCACCCCAGCCATCGAAGCCCGCACCGAGGATTTTGTCAAAGTCACCGAACGCATTGTGTCCAGAATCAGTACCAACCCGGAAGTGCGTCGAGTCGTGCGGGAAAGTCTGCAGGCTGCTGCCACAGATAACGAACTGCAGAAGCTCATGGGGACAATGCTGCGTGAACTCTTCATCACCAACCCGGTCCTGCAAACGACACTGAACGACTATCTGAAAAGTGACCAGGTCCGGACAGCCCTGCAGATCGCCTCCAGCAGCTTTGAGCCATCAGCGCGTGCCATTGGCGACGCCGTATTCGGCAATCGGAACGAAGGCATCACGGCTGAGTTCTCGCGGGTCATGAGAACTCAGATTCTGCTGAAGGATCGCCGCTGGCTGATCGTCGTGCCCGCCCCGGCCGCCCCCCCCGGAAACACTCAGAACCAGCCCATTCGCATGCAGGCCGCAACGGTGCCGGCCGAGTTTCCGCTGGAGTTCGAGGGCCGCCAGCAAAGCCCGCTCACCCAGCCTGAACCCCTGGTTCCACCACCGCCCAGCACCGCACCCTGAACATCCGGGAGCGGTAAATAAATCGCCCGCGGAATGGCAGCAGACGGCGACTCCAGCAAGCTCCCTCGTGCCGTGACTCCACACGCCATGCAGCGGATTTCCGGCACAGCACGCGTGCTCCCAGCAGGCCTCAGGAACCTGCGTCAAACGGCACTTCAATGCCTCGCAACAGACCACCTCAGGAAGCGGTTGGACTCTGCGTCTTTCCTGCCCATAACAGGCAACAAAAAGACGCTCATTTCCCGAAAAAACGCCGCACAACGACGCCAACATCTCTGGATTCTCGATGGGTTTCCAAAATAGTTTCCGGCGATGACCGCTGTCGGTGTTTCCAGCGGTCAAGTCCCTCGTCTCAGGCCACAACGCGTTCCAAATCTGAGTGTTTTTCGATGAATTGCCCTGAAAACTGAGGCTGTAGCACTTTTCTTCCCTAATTGATTTGTGAACGTTTTCAAGGCTCCTGTGGTGACTGTTTCCCGGAAAATGCCGGGAAATGAACGACCTGGTTTTTGGCCAGAAGCTGAAAAACGCCTAAAACATGCCTAGCGGAGTCTGTTGAAGACTCGTTTGTCTGTTTGTTTGGCCGCTTGTTTGTTCCCTGCGTCTCTGTATCGCTGACTTTTAGTTTTGTTTGAGAGAAACGGTTGTGAGCCAGTTCTTTTCGCCAAGAGAAGTTGCGGTTGCGATCGGGGTCAGTGAGTCGTCGCTGAAGCGATGGGTGGATAAGGGTCTGATTGAAGCCGCCAAAACAGGAGGCGGACATCGCCGCCTGTCACTCGATTCAGTGCTGAGATACATCCGCGAAGAGCGAATGTCGATCTCTCACCCCGAAGTGATCGGGTTGCCCCCGGGGACCGGTGTCAGCCCAACCTCCGATCAGAGTGCCCAGGGTGAGTTCCTCCGCGCCATGAGTGCCGGGGACGAGACAACAGCACGACGCGTCATCCTCGACATGTTTCTGTCTGGCAGCAGCGTTGCCCGCATCTGTGATTCTGTGATTGCTCCGGCATTCCACAAAATCGGAGACATGTGGCGGTGCGGCGAGATGGAAGTTTATCAGGAGCGTCGGGCCTGCGAGACCTGCAACCGCGTGATTCATGAATTACGGCGGGCGGTCGGCAATGGCCCCGAAAATGGACCTCTGGCACTCGGGGCAACTCTCGACGGTGATCCCTACACACTGGCTGTCAACATGGCGGAACTTGTTCTGCGTGACTGCGGCTGGCGTGCGACCGCACTGGGCCACATGCTGCCGTTCGACACACTGCGAAAGGCGATCGAAACGGATCGTCCCGGCCTGATGTGGGTCAGTATCACTTCGATTCGTGATCCGGAGCGGTTTATCGCCAGCTTCAATACGCTGTACGATGCGGCGAACGCCTACGATTGTGCACTTGTGGCTGGAGGCCAGGCATTGACAGCAGATATCCGACAGCGTCTGCATTACACCACTTTCTGCGACAACTTCCGGCATCTGGAAGCCTTTGGCCGCACGGTTCTCCCCCGAAATCCTCAATCCTGAGGCAAGCAGCGGGTTGCAACTCGGTGTTCTGTGCGAGTGAAACCGGGATCCCGGCTGGCAACCGGGGACGACAGGCTATAATTCCGCCGGGCGGCAGCATCAGGCTGTCGTTGGTCCCCGATATTTCTGTCTGCGGCAGGCTTTTGTCTGTGCCCCAGATCACACTCCTTGTCGCAGATCCGTGCTATGACAACCGGCCAGCCTTACGACGCGATTCTCGTGCTTTCCTTTGGGGGTCCCGAGGGACGCGATGATGTCATTCCGTTTCTCGAAAATGTGCTGCGTGGGAAACCCGTTCCCCGGGAACGCCTGCTGGAAGTGGCTGAGCACTACTACCACTACGACGGCATCAGTCCCATCAATCAGCAGTGCCGGGAACTCATCGCCGCACTGAAAGTCGAACTGGAGCAACACGGAATTGGCCTGCCGGTTTACTGGGGCAACCGGAACTGGAATCCCCTGCTGACGGACACTGTCCGTCAGATGAAGCAGGACGGGGTCAAACGCGTTCTGACCTACGTGACCTCAGGCTTCAGTTGTTACTCAGGATGTCGTCAATACCGCGAAAACATCCAGTCAGCGATCGCTGATCCTGAATTTGCCGGGATGGAGTTTCACAAGATCCGGGTATTCTACAATCATCCTGACCTGATCGAGGTGCTGTCCGGACATGTTGGACAGGCGGTCGAAGAGGCGGCGGCCGGCGGCAATGCACCGTTCGTTGCCTTCACGGCTCACAGTATTCCCATGAGCATGGCAACCACCTCCGACTACCAGAAGCAATTGCACGAAACCTGCCGACTGATCGCCGAGCGACTGCACTTGCCGGCAGATTCATGGCGGCTTGTGTACCAGAGTCGCAGTGGACGTCCGGAAGATCCATGGCTGGAACCGGACATTCTGGATTTCGTGAAGGAACTGCACCAGAACGGCCAGAAGAGCCTCGTGATTTCTCCGGTCGGATTCCTCTCGGATCATATGGAAGTTCTGTACGACCTCGACGACGCAGCGATGCACCTCTGTAATGAAGTGGGGATGACCATGGTGCGGGCCCGGACGCCTGGATCACACCCACTGTTTATCCGCATGATTCGGAAACTGATTCAGGAGCGGATGGGCTGCGGACCGCGTGAATGCGTCGGTTTGTTTCCGGCCAATCACGATGTTTGTCCCGTGGATTGCTGTCCGGCTCCGGCGCGTCCACCAGCGGGTACACGTCGACCGGAAACGTCTCCTGCGCCGGGCAGTCGCCCATGAACACAGTGGGAGAAAGGCGTATGATGCTCGCCGGAAGTCGGATCGATGAATAGTACGCTGCCCCTCCTATGCGTAGAGCATTCGGGGGGCAATGGCGTTCAGGAAGTGGCAACCGACGGCCATGCGCCACGTCAACCGGCAGCACGGTGATCAAAACAGGATGGTCAGCCAGGGGCCTCAATTGCCTGCAGCCGACCGGCTGCCGTTTGCGGCACGCATACGACGGGAGGAATTCGGTCCGGCGACGGGTGCAGGCGAACTGTTCTGTTGGCTCTTCAGCCGAGCATCAAGACTCCGTACCAGCACTTCGGGGGCGGCGCGAAATCCGGACGGAGCCATCGCTCTGGCCTTTTCGGCCCATGTCCGCGCCTGTAGCAGATTTCCAGTAGCCTCGTGGGCCTTCGCGAGTGAATTCAGGTGCTTCCAGTCCTTGTATTCAGACAATTTGCAGGCCTGCTCAGCCGCGTACAGGGCCAGCTCGGGATTACGGACATCCGGTTGCTCAGTGGAGATCAGCAGGATGGCATAATTCTGCCAGGCCGCTGGATTATCCGGAGTGAGCTGGACCAGTCGCTGATAGTCAGTCGCCGCCTCCCGATGACGTTTGAGCAGCACCAGGGCGGCCGCGCGATTGCTGAGCGCCCGCGTTTCTCGTGGCTGTATTTCCAGGGTCTGAGTCCATGATTGCACGGCGGCGTCAACACGTTTGAGCTGATACAGCACGATTCCGCGGTTGTACCATGCCACACTGTTTCCGGGGTACCGTTGCAGCAACGCATCGTACAGACGCACTGAATCTTCAGGACGATTATCATCTGCCGCGATGCGGGCCATCAAAGCCATCGCCAGTGGGTCCTCAGGTCGCAACTCAAGGCAGTGTTTCAGATCTTCAATCGCCGCGACAAACTGTCGCAGCTGATGCCTTGCCTGCCCCCGATACAGCCATGCATCAGCAAGTTCCGGATTGATCTGCAGTGCCTGGGTGAGATCTGCAACGGCGCTTTGAGTTCTGGACACTCGCATCAGCAGCATGCCACGTTTCACAAGTGCATCTGTGTTGGTGGGCTGCAGCTTCAGCACTGCTGACAGATCTTCGGCGGCCGGTCGATAATCGTCCGTCTGCAGAGCCAGCGTCGCACGCAGCATGCGGGCCGGTATATGCTCTGGTGCCATTTCCACGAGTTCATCCAGCTCTGCTCTTGCCACCTCAGTCCCGCCGGCAGCCACAAGGCACTGGATGCGATGCCAGATCAGTGTCACCGAATTCCGCAGTCGAACCGTGTCATATTCCAGATCCTGCAGAGCTTCCGCTCGTTCGCCGCGCAGAGACCGCAGTACTCCACGAACCTGCCGCGCATCGACATTCCCCGGATCGCGTTCAATCACGAACATCGCATCGTCCTCAGCGTCAGCCCAGTTCTCCTGAATCGCAAAGACCCGCAATCGCAGTGCTCGTAATTCAAGTTCCTGCGGTGCCGCTGCAATCAAAGGGTTCAGAATTGGCAAAGCTTCGTCGGCGCTACCGATCTGAATCAACGTTGCTGCCAGCAGACGCTGAGACGGCATGCTTTGAGCTTCCTTCGGAATCGACCGGAGGTACGTGACAGCACTGGCGGGGTTTCCGAACGCAGCATCAGCCCGAGCCCGACACAACAGAGCCTCAGAAGATTCAAGTTCGGCAACAGTCAGTGTTTCCAGTTGCCGCACGGCCTCGGACGTACGATTTCTGTCCAATAACAAACCCGCATAAGTCAATCGCAACTGCGACGACCATGCCTTCGGTGAGTCAGTCGCGGCAGCTTCCAGCAACTGCAGCAGCTCGTCGCGTTTCCCCTGCTTCTGCAGAATCCGAACAAGAGCCTGCAGCACCTC
>JALQWE010001131.1 GCA_023258825.1 Planctomycetaceae bacterium
CCCTTTTTGCCGGCCGCTTTGTCGGTCACCGCAATCACGATGGCCACATGGCCGTTCTTGCCACTGGTGATGAACTGCTTGACGCCGTTGATCACGTACTCGTCACCCTGCCTGACAGCTGTGGTTCGTAGCGCGGACGCATCGGACCCCACGTGCGGCTCGGTCAGACAAAACGCCCCCAGCATCTGCCCCTGCGCGAGGGGTCGCAACCACTGCTCCTGCTGCGCCGCGTTGCCATATTTCATCAAGATGGCATTGACCGGGCAGTTGGTCACGCTGATGGCGGTGCTGGTGCCGCCATCGCCAGCCGCGATTTCTTCTAACACCAAGGCCAGCGTCAAGTAATCCAGTCCGGCGCCCCCCAGACTGTCGGGCACGCAAATGCCATACGCCCCCAACGCCGCCAAGCCTTGATGGACATCCTTGGGGAAGTGATGTTGTTTGTCCCATTCGGCGGCGTTAGGCCACAGTTCCTGCTGAGCAAAGTCGCGCACAGCCTCGCGGATCATTTCCTGGTCGGGGGTCAAC
>JALQWE010001132.1 GCA_023258825.1 Planctomycetaceae bacterium
ACTTCTGCGGCACAAAAGACCCGTCGGATAAACATTCCTGGACGTCACCCCGACACGAACACCCAGCGGGCATGACCTCAGGTGCTGATCTCGGGTGCCTGATCTCTGGTGCCATCCACCCGGTGCCTGATCTCTGGTGCCATCCACCCTGTTTTCAGGTGCCATCCACCGAACAGGTGCTTTTCAGGTGCAGGTGCTTTTCAGGTGCCATCCACCCAACGAAGTGTCAGGTGCCAGCGACTGTCTGAGAAAATGTCAAAAACAGTGTGCGGATTTTTTGAAAAAAAAGACTGGATTTTTGGAATTCAGCGGAAACGAAGTCGGCTGTGTTGAGGCCGGCCGTGCGAGTATCGCGGAGGCGACATCGTGTCGAACGAGTCGTGGCATCGTGCCACGAAGGTTTTTCGCCTGATGCCAAAACCGAAGGCCGTTCGGTTTGGCACAAATGGAAGGTGGGCGGTCGTAGACCGCCCGCCTTCGGTTCTGGCCCCCGGAACGGCGCTCAGGTTGCACCTCTGCAGAGCCCT
>JALQWE010001133.1 GCA_023258825.1 Planctomycetaceae bacterium
GTCTCCTTCGATTCGCTGCCGATGTCCATCAGTTCGGGCGCGCTGGACTGCAGGCGAAACGCCATCTCATAGCTCTGTACCCGAGCCGCAATCTCCGGATCACCCGCCGACTGCAACGCCAGCTGATTCAGCTTCTGCAGAGCATCCAGTGAGGCTCGCTGAGTTTCCGAGTCGATGCCGGCCGGATTCGACAGATACAGCACCGGATCGCCCTTGCTGCGAAACGGAATGCCGCCATACATCGTCGGCAGAAATCCGCAGCCGTAGTTGCTGGCCCCGCCACTGGTGCCCTTGGCACTGGTCAGTACCACAAATCCAGGCAGGTCCTGAGACTCACTGCCCAGTCCATACAGCGTCCACGATCCAAAACTGGGACGTCCAAACTGCTGAGAACCGGTGTTCATCATGATCTGCGCCGGAGCATGATTGACGGCATCCGTCTGCATCGACCGAATCAAGCAGATGTCATCCGCAATCGCTCCGGTGTGCGGCAGGACCTCGCTGAGCTCCATCCCGCACTGCCCATG
>JALQWE010001134.1 GCA_023258825.1 Planctomycetaceae bacterium
GCCGGCGTGCTTGCTCGGGAAGAACCAGAAGCCGCACAGCGCATGCTGAATGAACTCCGCAGTCGTTTTGACGCCACCGAATTGTCAGAAACACCGGCCGTAAAAGCCGCGATTGCGATGATCAAACCGATGGAACGGCGAATTGAAACTGCTTTGCTGCATCGCGAGATGCTCGGGAAGCCAGCACCGGCGATTGACGTCGCAGCGTGGGCCAACGGCCCCGCACTCGACCTCGCCACACTGAAAGGCAAAGTGATCCTGCTGGACTTCTGGGCCGTCTGGTGTGGCCCCTGCATCGCCACCTTTCCCCACCTGAAACAACTGCATGCGGAATATCACGACAGTGGCCTTGAAATCATCGGAGTCACTCGTCAGTACGGCTATCAGTGGAACAGCGAAACTCAACGGGCTGCAAAAGCCACCTCTGACGTCACACTGGACGACGAGCTGAGCATGCTGAATCAATTCATGCAGCACCACGAGCTGCCACACCGTTCCGTGGTCACGCCGAAAGAATCGCAAAT
>JALQWE010001135.1 GCA_023258825.1 Planctomycetaceae bacterium
ATGGAGATCACCACCAGCAGTTCAATCAGTGTGAATCCGCGTCGATTGGATTTCGACAGGATGATGGAGCGACGCGTGAGCATGGTTGAGAACTCCCTGGAAGCAGAACTTGGGAAAGGTCAGGCCTGAAAAATCATACGAATTGAAAAAACAGGTTCGCTGAAGATGAACTTCGGAGCCCTGATGTCTGTAACACTGTGTTGCAACGCAAATTCTGTGTCAATTCCGCTGAAAATCGCCGCGAAAGCGTTCGAATCGCAAAAAACGCAAAAACCGGCGGTTTTGAGCATTAGAAAATACCCTGAAGCCACGCTGTTCGCAACTGCGGAGTTTTGTGGGACTGCTGCAATCTGCAACAGTGGTCAAAATTGGTGTTCAGAAAAGGGGGGCATCGGCATCGGAAAAGGGGTCAGGACCCAATAGCCAAATGGCCCGAAGGGTGCTCCGCACTATTGGGTCCTGACCCCTTTTCCGATGCCCGGGCCTTAAGGCTATTGGTTCCTGACCCCTTTTTTCAAGCAC
>JALQWE010001136.1 GCA_023258825.1 Planctomycetaceae bacterium
CGGAGTTCGTCACCGGCTTACTTGGCGCCGGCGAAGAAGGCGTCGGCCGCGGCGATCGTCGCCGTGATGTCGGCATTGCTGTGGGCGGCGGAGACGAAGCCGGCCTCGAAGGCCGACGGCGCGAAGTAGTGGCCGGCGTCGAGCATGGCGTGGAAGAAGCGGTTGAAGGCTTCCTTGTCGCAGGCCAGCACCTCGTCGTAGGTGCCCGGGCAGTTTTCGGCAAAGTAGAGCCCGAACATGCCGCCGACGTTCTGCGCGGCGAAGGCGACGCCGTGCTTTTTGGCCGCGCCGACCAGGCCGTCGCACAGCGCCTTGGTCTTGGCGGTCAGCGCCTCGTAGAAGCCGGGCGCCTGGATCAGCTTGAGCGTGGCGAGGCCGGCGGCGGTGGCGATCGGGTTGCCGGACAGCGTGCCGGCCTGATAGACCGGGCCGAGCGGGGCGATCTTTTCCATGATCTCGCGGCGGCCGCCGAAGGCACCGAGCGGCATGCCGCCGCCGACCACCTTGCCGAAGGTGGACAGG
>JALQWE010001137.1 GCA_023258825.1 Planctomycetaceae bacterium
TGGAAAACGCACGGCTGGCGAATTTCAGACTGCCATCCGGAGTCATGCCGCAGACAGCCAGCACCGAGTTGCGTCCATCCTGCAACTTTTCTTCAACCCGGATCTTTTCGCCGGGTTCGGCTTCGCGAAACCTCGGGGCGTGTCCGAGTTCCTGCAGGATGCGGCCCCACTCCTGCGCGCGAACTCGATAGGTCGGGGCGGACTGAATCAGAATTTCCAGGCTGAGTGTGCGTCGGATGGCCGTTGATCTGTTCGGGGACCGCAGTGCGGCTGTGCTGTTGTCATTGGTGGCTTGCGCCAGCACGGCGGTCGTTCGTGGGCCGATGAGTGTGATGAACGCTGCCAGAGAAATCGCGGCCAATTTCGTCATTGCTGATACTCCCGTCCACTCCGTCGCGATTTAGTGTTCCCTTGCCAGTGCCCTGACCCATCCCGCCCACACGGTAGTGGCTTCGAGTAGGGGGGCTGGCTCTGAAAACGACTGCCCTTTGCTCTGCCATCGGCCGTCTTCGCCACGCTTCC
>JALQWE010001138.1 GCA_023258825.1 Planctomycetaceae bacterium
AAACCGCCCGCTCGGGTCGTTCCTGTTCCTCGGGCCGACCGGGGTCGGCAAGACCGAACTGACCAAGGCCGTCGCCGAATATCTCTTCGACGATGAAACCGCCATGGTCCGCATCGACATGAGCGAATTCATGGAGAAGCATTCGGTCGCGCGGCTGATCGGCGCCCCTCCGGGTTATGTCGGCTATGATGAGGGCGGTGTGCTGACCGAAGCGGTCCGCCGGCGTCCCTATCAGGTTGTCCTCTTCGACGAGGTGGAGAAAGCCCATCCCGACGTTTTCAACGTGCTGTTGCAGGTGCTGGATGACGGCATCCTGACCGATGGTCAGGGCCGGACGGTCGACTTCAAGCAGACGCTGATCGTGCTGACCTCGAACCTTGGGGCGCGGGCGTTGAGCGAGCTGCCCGAAGGCGCCGACAGCAGCGCTGCGCGTCGCGAAGTGGAAGAGGCCGTGCGGGCGCACTTCCGCCCCGAATTCCTCAACCGTCTGGATGAGCAGATCATCTTTGACCGCCTTAACC
>JALQWE010001139.1 GCA_023258825.1 Planctomycetaceae bacterium
GGGAATCGCTGTCGCCAGCGCGGCTGTGCAAGCTGATCGGGCAGGTACAGCAGCTGCAGTCGGTTGTCAGTCCCGCGTTCACCCGCCCCGTGCAGAAAGACGACCAGCGGCAGTGGCTGATCGGTGGTCAGCGGTTTCAGCAAACGGTAACGGAAGGTTTCGTCGCGATATTCGCCACCGGTGAAAACGATTGACTTTTCGGCATACGCGTCTGCTGCTTCCACTTTTGTCTGCTCCTGCTGGGTTCCGCCCACCACATGGTCCCGCCACAACCACCGCAGGCTGTCCGGCAATATGGCTCCACCGTGTCGACCGTTGTGCCCGCCCTGCCCTCCGACAAATCGGTGATCATAGCCACGGAACTGCAGCGCCCGCTGCATCTGCTGATTTGCCAGCCACCAGTTGCCGTGTTCGTTGTCGAGATCATTCTCGCCGGCCTGCAGAAAGACTCGCAGCGGTCGTTTTTCTGTTTTTCTGATCAGTGTTTCGCAGTTGTGTCCGCCGCGAATGTTGGTGAAGCT
>JALQWE010001140.1 GCA_023258825.1 Planctomycetaceae bacterium
TGACGGTACCGTCACCCAGTTGATAACCGCCGCCGACTTGAGCGAGAGCCATGATGATTTCCTTTCAGTGTTCAGTCAAAGAAAGGGGCCGAAGCCCCGTTCAGATTAGCCCCACAGGCGGCAAGCCATCTGCGGACGGATGGTGCTGTAGCCGTACAGAACGTCAACACGGCAGGGCATACGGTCGTTGTTGATGTCGTACTGGCGCACCACGCGCAGGCTGATACCGTTGTGGACGGCGCGGCTGGCCATGTCAACGCCTTGCGGCAGCAGGAGGTCGGCGGTGGCGAAGGCGATGGCGTCCTTGTGGTAGACCATGTTCTGCGGGTACTGGGTCGAAGCAGCACCAACGAACACGACAGCCTTGCTGTTACCCGGCAGAGCGTTGACGGTAGCCAGAGCGTGAGCAGCCGAGTAGATCGGAGCCACGGTCACGTTGCCTTCGCCAGAGCTGCCCAGGGTAACGTCAGCCAGAGCGACGAACTGGAACAGCGAGCCGGTTGATTCGCGGGTCTGC
>JALQWE010000113.1 GCA_023258825.1 Planctomycetaceae bacterium
GGTCTTCAATCTCACGATGACACATGAAAGCAAAGTCTGGCCGACGGGGTGGCAGTCTGTGGTGCGGGACCTGCCTGCAAACGCGAGACAGAACCCCATGCAGATGGAAGTACCACCGATTTATCCGGACACCGCCGCTGTACGTGAGGATCAGGCAAGGCTCAGAGACCTGATTACCGTCATGGATCAGCGCGTGGGAGAGCTGCTGCAGGAGTTGGAGAACGCGGGGGAATCAGAACGGACCATTGTGATGTTCTGGTCGGACCATGGTGACGGACTTCCGCGTGCCAAACGCTGGACCTATGACTCGGGCACCCGCGTCCCCCTGCTGATGCGGATTCCGGAACGATTTCGACAGCGGACGGGCGCGTTGCAAGCGGGTGTAAAGGATGAGCGGATGGTGAGTCTGCTGGACCTTGGCCCCACGGTGCTGGAGTTGGCCGGAGTATCCCGACCGGACCACATGCAGGGAAAATCGATGTTGGGAGAATCTCAGCACGCGGGTTATCGGTGGATTTACGGAGCGCGTGATCGGCTGGACGAGCGACAGGACATGGTCCGCAGCGTGCGTTCCCGGCAGTACCGATATGTCCGCAATCTGATGCCGTGGTATCCGGCCTTGCAGCACGTCAGCTATGGCGAACAGAACGAAACGATGAAAGCCATGCGTCAGATGCAGGCGGCCGGGACACTTCCGGACAGCAGTGGGCAATGGTTTGGGCGGAGGGCAGCGGAAGAGCTGTATGATTTGACGGCCGATCCGTGGGAGCAGACGAATCTGGCAGGGCGTGAGGGGATGGGGGCAATACTGGACCAGTTGCGTGGGGAATGCGATCGTTGGCAGGAGTCGGTGCTGGATGTGCATGTGATTCCGGAAGTTCTAATGGACGAGGAAGCACGAGTGTATGGGGGAGTGCGCGGAGAGATTTTCGCAGCGCCGGACGGACGAGTGAGGTGGAAGAGGATTCTGGAAGCTGCGAAAGCCGCGGCGCGGGGCCCCATGGACGAGTCCGTAGCGCCGGTCCGGGACGTGGACCGCGTGGTGTACTGGTGGAACCTGCTCGGACGAATTCACGGGGGGAGATTGCAGGAATCGGTGGACGACTTCCGGGCCGCCCTTGGGCATTCGGAAGCTGCCATTCGGTTACTGGGAGCGATCGGGCTGGCCCGGGCTGGACAGCTCGACGAGGCGGCTCCTGAAATTGAGAAGGCCCTGAATTCGTCGGACGCGTTGTTGCGTCAGGCGGCCATGCGGGAAATTGACGAAGCGGGGGTCGAGATCTGTCGGCGATTTGTTCCCGCAGTGAAGAACGTGGGGAAAGACGAGTATTTCCAGCGGTTACTGGAACACGCTCAAACGCGGTTATGAATTGGGCAGGATTTCGTGGAACAGTGAGACGGGTTGGGCAAACTGCGAAAAAGCCGCATGATGCAGCGGTTTCCTGAACATTCGGGGCTTCCCAACGTCAAGAGGGGTGGCTGGCTGGTTGCGTCTGGTTGGCGTAACCCTATAATCAAAGAAGTTGACTCGACGGCGGGTTCCCTGCGGAACCTGAGGGCTAGATGCGACCGGAGATCGTTCCCGATGTTCATGTGGTTTCGCAATGTCTGGATGGCAGTCTTTACTGTACTCCAGGGGATGTATGTCACCCTGCTGACGATGTTTCGGACGTACAATCGTCGTTCATTTGCAGAGGTGTACGAGTATCCTGAGGTTCCGGTGAAGGTGAAGCCACGTTATCGGGGCTTTCACCGCTTTGACCTGACCACGTGTATTGGCTGCGAGAAATGCGCTGCGGCCTGCCCGGTGGACTGCATTTACATTGACAAAGAGAAAAGCCCGGTTGGTAAGGGATTCCGGATCAACGGGTTTACGATTGACTACACCAAGTGCATGTTTTGTGCGTTGTGTGTAGAGCCTTGTCCGGTGGACTGTATTTTCATGGGGTCCAACTACGACCTCAGTTGCTACAGCCGTGACGGGTGCATTGTAGACTACGCTCGGTTGCCACTGCAGATTGCGTGGGGCAAAGCGACATTGAATCCTGCTGTCGTGGCAGAATCCAAAGTCCTGCACCAACCGGTCTGGGTGAAGGGTGAGCCAAGTCCGTTTGAATTCGCCGGGGCGGAGCACTAGAGCAGATTCGCAGGGTGGTGAGTCGGTGCTTTGAACCTGAACGGCTTTTTTTTCACCCTTGAACAAGGGTGCCAGGAAGTGCAAGATGGTCGCCGTTCTCTCGATCGAAGATGTGAACAATCGTCTGCCGCTGGTGCGGGCGATCATGTCAGACGTGATGGTGTTGCATCGGGACCTGGAGGTGCGCCGTCAAAGGCTGGAGGCATTGCGGGAACGCTATCCTTCAGCGACATCCGGGGATTCGATCTACGAGCAGGAAGTGGTCCAGATGGAGCACGAGCTGCAGCGGGACGAGTCTCGGATGGAAGGTTACGAGAAAGAGTTGCGACAGATTGGCGGCAGCCTTGCGGACGTTGATCGCGGCGCGGTGGACTTTGTGGGTGAGGTTTCGGGCGAACGCGTGAAGTACTGCTGGTGTGTTGGCGAGGCCGAACTGGCCTATTGGCATGGCAGCGTGTGTTCAGACGCTGAGCGGCGTCCGTTGTTGCATGAGGCAGGGTTTGCGGGTGGTGGTTTGAGTGATCAGGCCTTCTGATCTGACGTAGGCTGGCGGAGTGACTGGCACTGGTGTCAGCACTGATCGTGGTTTTGGTTCTGAGTGTCGTGGGCCAGAGTTCAGAAAGTGATAGGAAATGACGGATCTCGTTGGTCATTTTTTGATATTTGGGATTCTGGCGACGGGCTTTCTGATGGGGCCTTTGGTTGTCGGCCGTTTGTTGCGTCCGCGTCTGCCAACGCCGGAAAAGGACGCGATTTACGAATGCGGTGAGCCAGCGATTGGTTCCAGCTACATTCAGTTCGACCTTCGGTTCTACGTGGTGGCCTTGTTGTTCATCATTTTCGACGTGGAAGTTGCCTTTTTCTTCCCGTGGGCATCGGTTTACGGCAGCGTCATGCAACTGGCTGATGTGCGTCTGGACGAGACCGCTCGTCATTTGCTGAGTGCCCGTCTGCTGAGCGTCAGCCCGGAGAATCTGCCCGCGGCAGAAGTCATCTCGGCTGAGACGGCATTGCAACTGGGTTGGCTGGGTGTGGCAGACATCCTGGTGTTCTTCGGGGTGTTACTGGTCGGGTTTGCTTACGTGTGGAAGCGTGGGGACCTCGATTGGATTCGCGCGTTGACGAAAAAGTCTGTGCAGGCAGCTGACCAGTCCGCAGTCGTGCCGGCTCGGTAAGGTTGCTGTGTTTTGATTTTGTCGCTGGCACAGGTCGTTGGTGTAAGAGTTCAGTAACGAAAATGATGCAGTGCTCTGTACTGCGTCATGGGGTGGAAGGCAGAAAGCAGTCATGAACATCGACCAGATACACGCAGTGCTGCTCGAACGTTTTGGCCAGTCGGTCGTGGGACCGGAACCAAAGCGGGCCATTGATCCGTGGATCGAGGTGCAGGCGGAATCATTGTTGCAGGTCAGTCGTTTCCTGCACGATGATCCGCGATTGCTGTTCGATCATCTGAACGACTTGTGCGGTGTGGATTATCTTGAACCGGACGCAAAGAAAGCGGCAAAGTTCGGGCATGAGCCGCATGTGGAAGTGGTTTATCACCTCACAAGCATGACGCATCGCCTGCAACTGAAGATCAAGGTCCTGGTGCCACGCTGGAAAGATGGTGTTGCGGGACAACTGCCGGTTGTTCCGTCGGTCAGTTCTGTGTGGGGCATCGCCAACTGGCACGAGCGTGAGGCGTACGACCTGATGGGGATCGAGTTTTCCGGGCATCCGAATCTTCGCAGGATTCTGTGCCCCGAGGACTGGTCTGGTCACGCCTTGCGGAAGGATTACGAGTTCCCTCTGGAATATCACGGCGTTCGTGGAAGATAGCCCCCGATAGGCTCTCTGGTTTGTCAGGGAGAGTGTCGGATGGTGGTTCCATGCAACTGACAAATTGAATGACAGCGTGGTAGCGGCATCAGCGTCATAGCCAAAGTACTTTGATTCCTGCGGATTAAGTTGGGCTAAACAGGGTTCGTCAACAGCAGAATCGACCGGGGCGGCAACGAGTCCCGGGAAAGAACAGCAAAGAACGGGTGACAAATGAGTCTGGTGATTGAAGATCCTCGAGTTGTGGAATTCGACGTTCAGACCGACGAGATGCTGGTGAACATGGGTCCCCAGCATCCCAGTACTCACGGCGTATTGCGACTGTTGCTCCGTACGGACGGTGAGATCGTCCATGAATGCACTCCGCACATCGGATACCTGCATCGTTGTGCCGAGAAGATCGGCGAGAATCTCAGCCCGCCGCAGTACATCCCCTACACCGACCGCATGGACTATCTTGCGGCCATGAATATGAATCTTGGTTTTGCTTTGGCGACCGAGAAACTGATTGGGATGCAGGTCGGTCAGAAGGCGCTGCACCTGCGAGTGTTGATTGCGGAACTTGGGCGCATCGCCAGCCACCTCGTCGGAATGGGAGCCTATGGGCTCGACCTGGGAACATTCAGTCCATTCCTGTATGCGTTCCGCGAGCGTGAGATCATTCTGGATCTGTTCGAAGAAGCCTGCGGCGCTCGCCTGACCTGCAGCTATCTGACCATCGGCGGGGCAACACATGACCTGCCGGAGGAGATTGAAATTCCGGACGGTCTGGCATCCCTGACGGGACGCAAGCCGGGCGAGCGGTATCCGTTCCTTGAAGTTCTTGAGATGTTTTTGCAGTGGCTGGAACCTCGTATCTGGGAATACCACACACTGCTGACCCGAAATGCGATCTTCATCAAACGCACGGCCGGACTGGGAGTGCTGACTCGTGAGATGGCGATCAGCTACGGCTGTACAGGACCGGTTCTGCGTGGAAGTGGAGTCGACTTCGACTTGCGCCGGGACGGTGAATCGATCTACACGCGTATGTACGAAGGCTACGAATACGAGATTCCGGTAGCACCATTTGCCGAAGCCCCGCGAGAAGTGATTGTCGGTGACAACTGGTGCCGCTTTTACGTGCGGATGATGGAAGTCGTTCAGTCAATTCGGCTCGTGCGTCAGGCAATTCCTCGCTACAAGGCGGCAGCGGGCACGCATCGCGAAGGGTTCAAGATGAACACCAAGCTGCCGAAGGACGAGGTGTACCTCGAGACGGAATGTCCTCGCGGTCAGATGGGCTTTTACCTTGTCGGCAACGGAGACGCGGCTCCTCTGCGACTGCGTGCCAAGAGCAGCTGTTTCTGCAATCTTTCGGTGACGGACAAGATCTGCGAAGGCGTGCCTTTGGCGGACATTCCGGCAATCGTCGGATCGCTGGACATTGTGATGGGTGAGATTGACCGGTAGAGTGCTGAGAAGTGTTGATCTTCTGGCGGAACTCAGACGAATGCATTGCAGGGTTTGGCCGGCATAAGTTGTTGATTCCTGTTTGAGTGTTTTCTGAAATCAGAGCGGGTTAGTGTCATGTCTGTGCAGGCGATAGCAGGAGTCAGTCCGACAAAGGAAGCTCGGATTATGACTGAGTTTCCATCGGTTGGAGCAAGCGCACCGGGACGCTTCATCGGCCAGTTAATGGACAGCATTCCGGTCAAGGTGTGTGGGATCAAGTTTTCCTACCTGTTGTTTGGCCTGCTGCTCGCTCCGGTGGGCGCTCTGTTGTTTTTTGCACGGTTGCTGGGCTCGCGGTACATCCTGACAAATCGTTCGGTCCAGATCTGGTCGTCATTGGGTAGCCAACGGACTAATTCCGTGGATTTGGCAGAAATCGAAACCGTGGAACTCGATCAGCAGGCAGGACAGGCATTCTTCCGTGCCTCTGACATTCGCCTGAAGGCAAAGAACGGTCAGACTTTGCTGCGTTTGGCGGGGGTTGCCGATGCAGGAGCGTTTCGCAGCAATATCGAGCGAGCCGTGCAGGCGCGACGCCTCGTTCAGGCCTCACTAGCCACCATTAACGCCCGGAAGTAATCGGCACCATACAGCGGCCTTCAGTCTGGGCGATTTCGGCCAACGTGTGTTGGCGGGTTCTGAACCTGGCTTCTGCAAACTCACTGGGACAGTGATCAACCTACGGTGCTCTTCGACGACGGGTCGTCTGGCGTGAGGCCCCTGACGTTCTATGCGTAGCCTCAGGTCACTCAACGCATGGGAATAGATCGAGCATCTGCACCGCGGTGAGGTAGGGAAAGCAAAGCGATGTGAAACTGGTTGGTCATAGTGCGACGTCCTGACGAACCCCCTCTCTGCGACACGTCGCTGCAGAATTCAGCAAACACTCGCTTGTTCTAGATCGCTCTCCCAACGCTCCCGGAACTCTGATACGGTCATGGTCTCGCCCCACAAGGGCCCA
Source organism: Planctomycetaceae bacterium (assembly GCA_023258825.1). Classification (GTDB taxonomy): domain Bacteria; phylum Planctomycetota; class Planctomycetia; order Planctomycetales; family Planctomycetaceae; genus SXXK01. The sequence goes on from JALQWE010000113.1 coordinate 6,414, forward strand.
AAGCTCAGGCAAATGCTCGTGGCAACAGAGTCGCGCCGTAGACCACAGGAATTGTGTTGAGGTCGAATCATGCCACTATCGACGCAGCAACTGATTCAGTTCCTGACGGCCTCGTTTCTGATGACGATTGCTCCTGGTCCTGACGTGATGGCCACCCTCAGCCTTGGGCTATCGAAAGGCTGGCGGATCGCGGTGTGTTTTGGCATCGGGTGTGGGCTGGGGTGTTTGTTCCATACCAGCCTTGCGGTGTTGGGTGTTACCGCCGTGATCAAATCGTCAGCGACGGCCTACAGTCTGTTGAAATACTGTGGGGCAGGGTATCTGTTATGGCTGGGAATTGGACTGCTTCGCACCAGTGCAGGAACCGCAGCGACTGAAGGGGCGAACACTGTTTCGGGGAATTCAACGGCGGAGTTATCTTCACGCGGCTATTTTTTGAAGGGGTTGCTGGCCAACGCGGTGAACCCCAAAGTCGCCTTGTTTTTTACTGCGTTTTTACCGCCCTTCGTCAATGAATCCGCCGGGAATGAGGAATGGCAGTTGGCACTGCTGGGACTTGTGTTTACCTGTCAGGCGGTGGTGATCTTCGGCCTGCTGGGCTTTTTTTCGGGGCGGATTTCTGAGGGGCTCAGATCCCATCCTCGGGCAGTCTGGTGGCTGGACCGCATGACGGGCATGGTGTTTCTCTGGCTGAGCCTGTTGATGCTGATTCCGGAGCGTTGAGAGCAGTCCAGCGGTTGCCTGTGAGGGTGGCAGATTCCAGCAGAGAATAGTGTTCGCCAGAAAACATTCGCTCATGGAATTGAAACGGTCTATGATTCATTAGCGAGGCGAACGCAGAGCAACGATCAATCGTGATGTTGGTTGAACGTACCGGAATCACGTGGGACAAGTGCAGTCAGGATCAGAGGGAGAAAAACGTGGCAGACCAATTGGATTCGATGCATCATGTGGCAATTGAAGTTCGGGACATTGCAGAATCGGTAGAGTGGTACCGCACTGAGTTTCGCTGTGAGATTTCCTACCAGGACGCCACGTGGGCCTTTTTGAAGTTTGCCAACCTGCATCTGGCACTTGTCCTGCCGGGGCATCATCCTCCGCACATTGCCTTTGTCTCTGCGAAGGCGACGACTCACCCGGGATTGAAACCTCACCGTGACGGCACTCGCTCGGTTTATATCAGTGACGTCTCCGGAAATTCAGTGGAACTGATGGACCCCACAAGCCTTGGCTAGTTGGACGACCTGTGATCCCGACGGTGCGGAGCCATTCCGGAATGAGCAGACTGACACCACAAAGGTGAATCACGAGCTTGCATCAATCAGCGTTTGTTGAACTGCAGCGCGAACTGCTTTGGTTCTTGCGCAGGGCCTGACAAAGGGCGTTACGACGACCTCTGTCGGGCGGGTACGGCCGCTTCATCGAGTGGGCTTACAGCATGGTCCGAAAGGGGCGCAGCGCGGTGAAGTGCCGGCCGGAGGCGCCTGTTCGCTGCTATCGGCCCTCGCATTTTCCTGTGCAAAGCGGTCACTTGAAGTCCTTACACGCGCAACATGGGCATCACGGAAAACGTTCGTCGAAGTCTCAATTGTGTGAAAGTGCTCCTGTCCCAGGCGATCCAGCAGAGCCCTCAGGCAAACACAATCAGGGCAGGCACGGGATCAGACTGTTATTCAGTCGCAGCTTTTTCACGGTTCCCTTCCGCTGGAGTCCATGCGATGGCAGGGGCGGCGGAAAGCGTCGGGAAGACGCTTCTCCAGAGTGCGGCGATTGCCAATCAGTGCTGAGAAGTGGAGAATCCAGCCTGAGCGTAACCGTGTACAAACGGAGAGACCACCTGCATCTGAAGGACTCTGTTTCCAGTGAAATTCTGTGGAGAGCAGTCGGCAGTCGATTCCAGTGGGGTGAGCGTGATGTCTGGTGAGGAAATGTTGCAAGCCGGCAGCGTTGCTGCTGAGGCTGCGGTAGCGGCACTGGCCACTGAGTTGGCAGAGCGTCTGCTGCAGGCGGCCGGTGAACGGGAGCGATTTATGGTGGCCATTGCTGGTGCTCCGGGGGCTGGCAAGTCGACCATTTCCGCGGCTCTGGTGAAACGCTTTGCTGCGCGGGGTGAACGGGCCATTGTCGTGCCGATGGATGGATTTCATTTTGACGATGTGGTTCTGAATCAACGGGGGCATCGTTCGCGGAAGGGCGCTGCGTTTACGTTTGACTGTGCGGGGTTCGAGGTCCTGTTGAAGCGAATTCGGCACCGAGAGTCGGAGATCGCGATCCCGGTGTTTGACCGGGATCACGAGTTTTCGCGGGCGGGTGCAGCAATCGTGGACGCCGAAGCACGAATTGTGCTTGTCGAAGGGAACTATCTGTTGTTGCGTGAACAACCATGGTGTCGGCTGCATGAGTTGTTTGATTACCGCGTGTTTCTGGAGGTGCCGACCGAGGAGTTGAAGCAGAGATTACGGCAGAGAATACAGTCGCACGGTCACAGTTCTGAGTTTGCAGAGCAGTGGCTGGCTGGCAATGATTTGTTGAATATCGAGCATGTTCAGAGTGGTAGTGGCGTGGCTGACCTGCGTGTGCCGGGATGACTTCTGGAGGTACTTTGTGATGTGGACAGGGAAGATTTGTCGATTGCTGGCTGGACTATGTGCGGGTTTGATGTCGTTGCCGCAAGGTGTTGCCGGAAATGATGCACAGCCTCCGAATGTGATCCTCGTGATGGCGGATGATCAGGGCTGGGGCGATACCGGCTACAACGGGCA
>JALQWE010001141.1 GCA_023258825.1 Planctomycetaceae bacterium
GTCATGCACACTGTTGCTTCCAAGCTGACCGAGTTCGAGCGGAATGCCGTGGCGGAGTACATCGCGACGTTGGACTAAACCCGATCCGCTGAAACAAGAACGGCCGCGAATAGCGGCCGTTATTCTTTCCAGGTGAGCTCCGCTCAGCCCCGGAAAACGAAATAGACCGCGCCCAGGATGCACAGCGCGGCCCAAAGGTAGTCGAGCTTCAGCGGCTGGTCCATGTAGAAGACGACGAAGGGCACGAAGACGGTCAGGGTGATGACTTCCTGGAGGATCTTTAGCTGCCCGAGGTTCAATTCGGTGTTGCCGATCCGATTGGCCGGCACCTGGATCAGGTATTCGAACAGGGCGATGCCCCAGGAGATCAGCGCGGCGATCCACCACGGCTTTTCGTTGAGGTGCTTGAGGTGGGCGTACCAGGCGAAGGTCATGAAGACGTTCGACAGCGCGAGCAGCGTCACCGTCTGCCAAAGCACGGGAATGTGCAGGCCGAGGATGTTCACAGCCGGACGAT
>JALQWE010001142.1 GCA_023258825.1 Planctomycetaceae bacterium
AGGCGCTGGTGGAAGAACTGCGCTTGAATGACAGCGAGATTTATCTGCCATTGCTAGGGAAAGCCGCCGACCTAATCGAAACCCAAGCCCGCGAGATCGAGCGGCTAACTCTGACGGTCAGAAAGCTACAAGGCAATCAAGCTGCGTTTGAGAGTGAGATTGAGCGGCTGCGGGTGGAGTGCGAGTTTATCGCATCTGTAACGGCTTCACCGCTCATAAACCCGCTTGAGGTTGGCTTTCGCCATAGTCCACTTACCCAGCGAGAGCGTGAAACACGATATATGGAGGCTTGCGCCATAGCGTACCAATCGGCCCGCGCAGCACTTGGAGACAGCCATGACTAAGCAGCTAACCCCGCTACGCCGCAAGGATCAGGCCACGGGCTACCAAGCTGCGGTCAGGGATATTGCGGCGTGGTTGCGGGAGGATGACTTTATCCTGACCGCAGAGGAACTCGAAGCCAAGTTCGGAAAAGCCAATGGGCCAAACAATGTTACAAGTATTCAGGGAGAATCTT
>JALQWE010001143.1 GCA_023258825.1 Planctomycetaceae bacterium
ATCGCACCAATCAGACCCGGGCGCTCACGAGATATCAATCGCAACGCAGCCAGATCCGCCATCGTCGTCACACCACCCGATGCAATCACAGGCAGTCCCATGTCCGCCAGAATCCGAAAATCTTCCAGCGTCCCGGCGTCGATCCCCTGCATCATCCCGTCGTTCGCGATGTTCGTGTAAATCACCGCCGCCAGCGGCAATCCCACAAATCGCCGCGCCAGCTCCAGCGCCGATACCTCAGAAACCGACAGCCAGCCGTCCGTTGCCACCATCGAATTTCGACAACCCGGAAACTCACCACACATCCCCGCAAACCAGTCAGGCTCACGCAAGGCCTTCGTACCAATTATCACTCGGTCCACACCCGTCTGCTCCAGCGTCATCCGAATCGACTGCTCGTCCCGGATCCCACCCCCCAGCTGACACGGCAGGCCCGTCGCCTCCACAATCCGACGCACGACATCCTGATTCACAGGACGCCCCGCCTTCGCACCATCCAGATCCACCAGATGCAGAC
>JALQWE010001144.1 GCA_023258825.1 Planctomycetaceae bacterium
CTTCACCCGCGTCTTCCTCAAGCACCCTGGCGATCTCCTGCTCGACCAGAATGTGCGGCACCATCTCGCCGCCAATCTTGGAAAACCGGCTCATGCGCCCCGTGATACGAATAAAGCCTTCGTCATCAATCACAGCCATGTCGCCGCTGTTGTACCATCCATCGCTGATCAGCTCAGCAGTTTTTGCAGGCTGATTCAGGTATCCCAGCATGATATTGGGCCCCTTGATTTTCAGGATCCCTTCGCGATTTGCTCCCAGCCGAGCCCCGGTATCCGGATCAAAGACCGCAGCGGCGACGCCCGGAATCGCACGTCCCACGGTTCCATGCCGCGTTCCGGAGGCCGGATCGGCCTCAGCCCCCATCCGGGAGGCCGGAATATTGAACGATGCCACCGGCGACATTTCCGTGGTCCCGTAACCTTCGATCGGCTCGAAACCAAACTTCTCACGGAACCCATCCCGAAGATCGTCAGGCATTTTCTCTGCTCCGACAATAACGAGATTCATCGTTTTCAT
>JALQWE010001145.1 GCA_023258825.1 Planctomycetaceae bacterium
CTTCACTCCGCATGTCTCACATGAGCAGCGGGGAACCCTCGCTGTCAGAATCGTCTGAAACTGCATCGCATCCAGATCACTCTGAGCCGACTGCGATTCTGACTTCTTCCCGTACTTCTCTCGCCACTTCCGAAGCAGGTTCGAATTCACGTCCAGCCGACGACCAACCTCCGCTGCTGTCAAACCCTCTGTCTCAATCATACGTACCGCGTCACGACGGAATTCCTCCGTGTAACTCTTATAAACCTTACCCGCGTTACCAGCCGCCTTCTTCGTCATCGCTTGCGCTCCTTGTGCTCTCTACTCTACCACACTTTTTGAGCGCCCGCTTTTCTTGGGGAAGTCCAGTATCGTACACCGTCGTCGAGCGATTGCCGCGCCATTCCTCGGATGCACGCATCTGTCCTGCCACGTTGATGAAATTCATGGAACGCCACTTTCGCGATTTTCTGTGTCCCGCCTCCTGACCTTCCGCTTTCCGGTTCCCGCCACCTTTGTTTACTCACCTTTGTTTAT
>JALQWE010001146.1 GCA_023258825.1 Planctomycetaceae bacterium
GATCGTTGCGAAACACAACTTTGCCCGGCGTCGTCGCCATATTGACGCCGACTTCGAAATTGCTCGCTGTTGTCTGCCGCAACTTTAAGCGACCATTCCCAGCTTCAATGTCCTCTGCAAGCATGCGCATGCCACGGACGAGGTTTTCGCCGTTCTGTGCGAATGTTTCGCGCAACACTTCGGGATTTGTGCCAGCAAAATTGGTTGGCGCCATCGCGCTCGACAATTGTCGCACATAAAATTGCGCCTTGTGCTTGGTGTGATCGTCGATGCCCTCCACTTGGTCGACGACATTTTCTGCCCAGCGCGACGTGATGAGATAGGCCTGCTTGATAAAATCGAAGACCGGATTGGCGGTCCAATCGGGATCCTTGAACCGCTTATCCGATGGCTCTGGCGTGATCACGGGCGCGACAGTGTCCTCGCCTTGCATCTTCCGCATCGTAGCGGCCCAGAGCTCGACGAAATTTTTGCTCAACTCAGTTTGGGCGAGAATCAGTTTCTGCGGATCCGATA
>JALQWE010001147.1 GCA_023258825.1 Planctomycetaceae bacterium
GACGCTGCGGTATGCCTTCGTGGACGATCCAGCCACCGGGATCAATCCGCAATCCCTGCTGGAACTTGCTGCACTTTCCCAACAGCATCCGGAGAATCGACATGCCCTGGCCGTCTTTATCCGGCCCGAGCCTGCACTTCAAAGTCACGAGTATTACCAGAAGCGCTTCTGGGACTTGCTGCAGAAGCTGCACGAGAGTGACCCTCAGCCCTGGCCATGCGATGTACCGCAGTCACCCACGGACCCGAAATGGGAATTCTGCTTCGGCGGTCAACCCATGTTCGTATTTGCGGCAGCTCCCTCACATTTTCTGCGGCGAAGTCGCAACCTCGGTCCCTCCCTTGTGCTGCTGTTTCAACCACGCAGTGTATTTCGCGGCATTGAAGGAGGAACTGCGAATGGCACGCGGGTGCGTACACAAATTCGCCAGCGTCTTGCCGAGTGGGACCTGATCGGGCTGCATTCATCGATGGGAAACTACGGCGACGTATCGAATTTTGAGGCGTCGCAGTATTT
>JALQWE010001148.1 GCA_023258825.1 Planctomycetaceae bacterium
AGTGTCGACTGGCTAGAAAGATTTTTGCAAGAATATTCGGGCACTGTTGTTGCGATCACTCACGACCGTTACTTTTTAGACAACGTTGCAAAATGGATTCTTGAGCTCGACCGCGGCAAGGGCATTCCGTTCGAGGGCAACTACACGAGTTGGCTAGAGCAAAAGCAAGAGCGACTTGGACGCGAAGAAAAAGCCAACGAAACTCGACGACGCACATTGCAACGCGAACTTGATTGGGTACGCATGGCCCCCAAGGCCCGTCAGTCAAAAGGCAAGGCACGACTCGCGGCCTACGACAAGTTGCATGCCGAGGCCCAAGCAGCCGAACGCGACGACAACAAATTAGAAATTGCGATTCCACCTGGGCCACGCTTGGGCGATGTCGTGATTGAAATCAAAAATCTCTCCAAGGGATACGGCGATCGTTTGTTGATTGAAGATCTCACTTTCAACTTGCCGCCTGCTGGCATCGTGGGCATCATCGGCGCCAACGGCGCAGGTAAAACAACCCT
>JALQWE010001149.1 GCA_023258825.1 Planctomycetaceae bacterium
GGATCGTACGTCAACCTGGAAGTCTTGGCGTCATACAAGACATAGGAACCGTGGAACAAGTTGGGATCGGCGGTGCTGACGTAAGTGATGGTTTCACAGAGGTTGTAGTTAGGGGGCTGGTGCAGTTGGGGCTCGTGATGGCGCAAGGTTTGCAGGGTGGTTGCAACGTTTCCAGTGTCTTTCAAGAAATGTTGCCTGGCAGTGACTTGATAATGTTGGTTGTGCAGGACTAGTGGAAAGAGGGTAACTTTCACCCGGTTTTGGGATATATTTCGTTTCCCTAGGTGTTTTGGCAAGCGGGATAGATGTGTCAGGAGCTGGTGGTGGGAATGGGTTTGTAAGAGAAGATTTCGAAGCAAACATTGCAGGGGTAAATAATTCATCTCTTTCTCTCTCTGCAAGATTCCCCCGACGAAGTCTTTAAGTTGTTTTTTTTAATTCTTTTTTGGCCCGCTTCGTCTTTCGTCGATTATGTTTACGCCGAGTTCTTTGTCTTTTGTTTCTTTTCTGCA
>JALQWE010001150.1 GCA_023258825.1 Planctomycetaceae bacterium
ACGCCGTCAATCTTTATGACCCGGATGTTGCCGTCATTACCAGTGTTGCGCTGGATCATCAGGATTACCTGGGTGACACCCGTGAAGCCATCGCACTTGAAAAGATCGGTATCGCGCGCGCAGGTCAGCCGATCGTTGTCGCCGAACCCGAGCTGCCAGTTCCTGCGCTCAAGGAACTGGCTTCCCGCGGCGCCATCGTCTACCTGGTGGGAGAAGCATTCGGTTTTGAGCCGCTACCCGGCGAAGAAGGTAAACCCAGCATCCAGTGGCGTTACTGGTTGCGCAAACCCGGCACCCCTGTCGAAGCGATGCAAAGACGGGGCGGGCTTGCTTACCCCGGATTGCGTGGCAGAATCCAGCTGCGTAACGCTGCTGCAGCAATGACCGTTATCGAAACTCTGCAGGATCGTTTGCCGGTTGCCATGGGCGCTGTCCGGCGGGGTCTGCTCGAGTCCGAGCTGGCCGGCCGTTTCCAGGTCATTCCCGGGCCGCCGGACCTGGTGCTTGATGTT
>JALQWE010000114.1 GCA_023258825.1 Planctomycetaceae bacterium
ATCAACTGGTTCAGCTTCATCACAAAGAAACCAGTTCGCTGGGTGCTGGAACAGATGGTGGAAGCAGGGCTTGGCAGTATGCCCGGTGGCGGTGCAGAAATCTTCGACGAAGAGGTGCGTCGGCAGATCTGCGAGCACAAGGCTGACAGCGATGTGTGGTTTGACGTACACCGTACGGCTCATGAACTGGGCCTGCGATCCAACGCCACGATGCTCTATGGCCACGTGGAAAAGGCTCGACATCGCATCGATCACCTGCTCCGCCTGCGTGACCTGCAGGATCAGACTCGGGGGTTTCAGACGTTCATCCCGCTTGCCTTCCATCCGGAAAACACAGAGCTGGCCAGCATCCCCAAACCGGATATTCTGTTTGACCTGCGGATGATGGCCGTCTCCAGACTCATGCTGGACAACTTCGACCACATCAAAGCCTACTGGATCATGCTGGGAGAACAGACAGCACAACTGGCGCTCAGTTACGGGGCAGATGACATCGACGGCACCGTGATCCACGAACTGATTTACCACGACGCCGGTGCGAAGACTCCCGAGGGCATGACCGTGGATCAGATGCATCGATTGATCCGCGAAGCAGGACGAATCCCGGTGGAGCGTGACACGCTGTACCGTCGCGTTGTCCGCAACGGACGCAACTGGAGCGTTGGCGAACACATTGCGGCGTCATAAAGTCCCTGTCAGGACGCCGGGGATTCCGTACGTTTTGTCGTGTAACTCGTCGGTCCCCGTTGGCGAGTGAGGGAGTAGTGATTTTCAGACTTGCGGCACTCGCTGTCGGAACCGTCGGAAATCATCGCCGCGTAAACACGGTCACCAAACGCATCGAGCAAGCAAAGCACGGCTGATGCGCCCTGGTCGCGCGATGTTGCGCGGATTCGCACACCTGTCGAGCATCATCGACACAGGTCTGCTGGAACCACTGCTGGATCTTCATCAGCCCTGCGACGGTGGCGCAAAACCGATCAGACTGAATTCGGGGCACTGAATTCGGTGATCGTCGTTCACTGAAGCCCCCCTTCCATCGAGCGCAGATTCCCCTTCGGCACAGGGTTTGCCATCCGATGTGACACAGGTTCGAGCCTCGCACCTTTGTCACACTTTTCGGGGAGTCGCGCTATGGTCTCTGCGCGGTATCGTCTTCGGCTGGTTGTCAGTGGACTCATTGTCGGACTGTTCGTGTTGCTGTTCGGCCTGCAGCACACACTGGATCCGCAACATCAGCTGCAGTCGCTGTGGTTCAAGGGCTCAGGCGTTCAGGCCGCTGAGCCGAGCGGCATACAACAACCTCCCTCGACGCCACCGGACGCAGCCGTCCCGCCCGGAAAGAACAAAGAGCCCGGCCATATCCTGTCGAAGTTTATGCGGCAGAAGCTGGAGGCTTCCACTCAGATTCTTGAGGGCCTGTGCACAGAGGACCTGCAGCTCGTTTCGGATGGCTCAAAGGTGCTGCTGAGCATGAGTAACGAGGAGCGGTGGAGGGTCAGCAATGACATCATGTACCGCCGTTACAGTCAGGAGTTTGCGACAGCAGTCGAGGAATTGCAAAAGGAGGCCTCTGATCAGGACATGGACGGCACCTCTCTGGCGTGGATCAATGTCACGATGAAATGCCTCAAATGTCACGAATGGGTCCGCAACACTGTCCTGGCCAAACCGTGACGTGTTACTGGACTGTCGCAGCCAAATCGCGCACAACCAACCCGAGAGCGCAGAACCACTGATAACAGAGATCCGCGGACATCAGCAGAGCGCCACGGACCTGCCTCACTGATCATTGCGGAACAGCTGTTTTCGAGCCGCATCAAGTATGGTGATCACAGCTGGATGAGTCACTTTGCGTTCGACACTGATGGCATAGAACTGGATGGAGACATCCTGCAATCGTCCCACCACATGCAAACCATAACGTTCCTGCAGGTCCTTCAGTACAGAATCAGCCACCGGGGCAACACCAAGACCCTCCGTTGCCAGAAGTTTCAGGAGTGCAGAATCTTCAATCTCCGCCGCCACACAGGGTTCAAACGACTGTCTTTCCAGCCATTGCTCGACAGAACGTCGCAGCACGGTATTCTGGTTTGGCAGCAGCAGCGGTTGGTCCTTCAGAGAATCCGGGAAGCCTGGTCGCAACAGCATGGCCAGACTTCTGGTCGCCACCCAACTGACACCGCAATCTCCGATCGAGTGGTTGTAGGCTCTGACACTGACCTGCGAACCGGCAGGACTGTCGGAAAGTATCAGGTCGGCTTTGTGCAGCGCAAGGTCCGCCAGCAGATCCGGAAGTTTTCCCTCGTTGCAGATCACCTGCACCTTCTGCGGCATCCGGAAAACCGGTTCCAGCAGGCGGAAAGCAACCTGCTTTGGCAGAAAGTCGGGAATTCCAACTGTAAAGATCAGGCTGCGTCCCGACTGCTGCCCCTTCAATCGCTCCATCAATTCCTGACCGGTGGAAAAGATCTCTTCCGCGTAGTCAAAAACCATTTTTCCGGTTTCTGTCAGCCTCAAATCACGCCCATGGCGTTCATAGAGTTTACTGCCAACAGACTTTTCCAGTTGGCGCAGTTGTCCACTTATTGTGGGCTGAGACAAGTGCAGCGAGTTGGCTGCCTTACTGATGCTGCCTTCACGGGCCATCGTCCAGAAATACAGCAGATGGTGATAATTCAACCAGTTCATGTGCAGGCACCATTTTTGAGTAAGGCAGGGAAGGACCGTCGGAGCATCGCGGGCTTTTCCTGTATGCAGCAGTCGATCAGCAATGAATGCCGCCTTCTCCGAGAGGAATCGACCATTTTCGGTCACAACCCCACAAAAAGACGCCGTGAATACCGGGTCTCTCTGGACCGGTCACATTGGAATCCTGCTCACACACATCGACTGAACTACGCCAGGATTGTTCGTTTTCACAACCCAATTTCGCTCGGGATACTGCAATTCAGCGGAAATTGTACGTCCTTCAGCCGGTTGAGCGGTCCTGTCAGCTAAGAAACCGCCTCGTTGAAAATCCGACTGGTCTCAGATTTCACTCGTTGTACACGACCTCCCAACGAAAATCTCATGAAAACCGATAGCAGACAATTAAAAAACCAGCACCATATCCCCGCTGAGATCTGGGCATTGCCGGCGACAGACGTCATCGCTCTGCTCCAATCAACACCGCAGGGACTTGCGCAAGACGACGCCAGCCAGCGGCTGCTGCAGTTTGGTCGCAACGAATTGTCAGCTCAGGCCGCCGGTGGCTGGCGAACGTGTCTTTGGAATCAATTGAAAAATCCGCTGCAACTGGTGCTAGCGGTGGCGGCCCTGATCTCAATCTCTGTCGGGGAATGGCCGGATGCCATCATTGTGCTCTGCGTCATCACCGGCAGTACAGCACTGAGCTTTGTGCAGGAATACCTTGCTGACAACGCTGTCAACCAGCTGCGACATCGTTTAAGCACTCGTGCCGTGGTCGTCCGCGATGGCGTGGACCAGCAGATCCCGGCCACAAATCTGGTTCCGGGCGATGTTGTGCGACTTACTGCCGGCAGCCTGATCCCTGCCGATGGAATTCTGCTGACGGCCGACGATCTGTACGTCAACCAGGCAACTCTGACAGGCGAAGTGTTTCCTGTGCAGAAAGAGCCCGGCATCATGCCACGAGAATCCAGCCTCGCAGAGCAGACAAATCGCCTGTTTCTGGGCACCAGTGTCCGGAATGGAACCGGCAGTCTGCTGATCACAATGACCGGTGAAGGGACCGTCTTTGGAAAGATCGCCGGGCGACTGCGCCTGCAGAAGCCGGAAACCGAATTTGAACGTGGTATCAGACAGTTCGGAATCCTGCTTACACAGATCATGCTGCTGATGATGCCGATTGTCCTCGCCATGAATCTGGTTCGCAGCAAGCCGCCCATTCAATCTCTGCTGTTCGCACTCGCCCTTGTCGTGGGCCTTGCGCCGGAGCTGCTGCCAGCCATCATCAGCATGACGCTGTCCCATGGGGCGCGACGCATGGCCCGCGCTGGAGTCCTGATTCGTCGTCTGAGTGCCATCGAGAATCTTGGCTGTATGGATGTACTCTGCACAGACAAGACGGGAACACTGACGGAGGGCACCGTACAGCTGCACAGTGCCTGCGACAGTGACGGCCGGGACAGCGAACGTGTCCTGCGCCTTGCCGGGCTGAATGCAACACTTCAGTCCGGACTACCAAACCCTCTGGATGAGGCTCTGGCGGCCAGAATTGCTCAGGAGCAGATCGACCTGACCGAATTCCGGAAGGCCGAGGAAATTCCTTATGACTTCGTCAGAAAACGACTGAGCGTTGTGGTGGAAGATGCCACGGGGCAGCTGCAACTCATCACCAAAGGCGCCTTCACATCTCTGTCCGGAATCTGTACGCAACTCAGAACACCCGGCGGCAGCGAACCGCTGACAGAACTTCGCCAACAGCAGCTGCAGCAGCAGTTTGCCGATTGGAGTGCTCGGGGATTTCGCGTCCTTGGCCTTGGAACTCGACCGCTGACAACTCGCAGCGATCATTATTCCAGAGACGAAGAGGCTGATCTGTGCTTCGAAGGATTTCTGCTGTTTCACGATCCGCCCAAACAGGATGTGCTGCAGACTGTTCAGGATCTGGCCGAACGCGGTGTCACCCTGAAAATGATCACAGGCGATAATCCCCTCGTCGCAGCGCATCTGGCCGCAGCGATCGGCCTGCCGCCGGAACAAGTGCTGACGGGGCGAGACCTGAACGGCCTGAGTGACGAAGCGCTCTGGCACCTTGCTGAACGTACGTCTGTCTTCGCTGAGGTGGACCCGGGACAGAAGGAACGCATCATTCAGGCCCTCCGCAGTACCGGACACGTGGTCGGCTATCTTGGCGATGGAATCAATGACTCCCCGGCCCTGCACGCCGCAGATGTCAGCATCTCGGTCGAAAACGCAGCCGATGTTGCCCGGGAAGCGGCTGATATTGTACTGCTGCAACCGGATCTGAGCATTCTGCGAGACGGCATCGACGAAGGCAGACGCACGTTCGCCAACACTCAGAAGTACATTCTGACAACCAGCAGCGCCAACTTCGGCAACATGCTCAGCATGGCCGTCGCTTCACTGTTTCTGCCGTTTCTCCCTCTGTTGGCGTCCCAGATTCTCCTCAACAATTTCCTGTCAGACATTCCGGGAACCGCAATTGCCGGAGACGCTGTGGACCCGGAATGGGTGCGTCGCCCGCACAAGTGGAATTCACGATTTCTGACACGTTATATGATCGTCTTTGGAGCAATCAGTTCGGTGTTTGACCTGCTGACATTTGCGCTGCTGCTGCTGGTGTTTCGTGCGGGGGAAGCAGAGTTTCGCACAGGTTGGTTCATGGAATCGCTGCTGACAGAATTGGTGATCGCCCTGGTCGTCCGCACCCGCCGCCCGTTTTATCGCAGTCTGCCATCCCGCTGGCTGTTGCTGAGCAGCCTGGCCGTCATGGCGGTCACCCTGGTATTGCCCCTGATTCCGTTCGGCAATCGATTTGGTTTTGTGCCCCTGCCCTTCCATCTCTGGCTGGCAGTGCTTGGCCTGACCGTCGCCTACGTTCTGGTCACAGAACTGACCAAAGCCGCATTTTATGCAAGGTTTCCGCAGGATGCAGAAAGAATCACACGTTAAATGAGGCGGATCAGGGTGGAACACTGAATCCCGGCCGAAGAATTCCCGATTTTCCCGCCTGACGGCGTCTTTCTCGCCGGGATTTCATGATTTTCTGTCCCAAAACCTGTCAAAAACCAGTGAATCCTGCGAAAAACAGTAAATCCGCTTCAGGAATAGCAGTCGGGGGTTTTCGCGGGTCGATTCGTTCGATATGATTTCCCGTTTCAAAAAACCGGGCAAAACACCTTCCAGGTAGTTTTTACCTGCTGTTTCCGTCTACAGAATTTGAAAGCTCAGGATTTGAAGTCATGGCAAAAACTCATCGCAAGCTGAAAAAGGCCAACCACGGGCAGCGTCCGGCCAGTTCCAAGGCCCGCCGCCTGAAAAGAAAACATGTGAAACTGTCCTAGGTCGAATGTGAAGGCTTCACCCCCTGCGCGGCGATGCCTCCTCGATAACCGACTCTTCAGAAAAACCTGCCCACCGGGGCAGGTTTTTTTGTTGGGCATTGCTACGCCATTTGCCCAGTCTCCGCTCCCGAAACCACCCAAACCCGCGATAATCACACACGGCGGCCCCATCACATCACGGCACGTGTCAGTTGTCCAGTTCTCGGTCGCACGCACGCCATCACTGTCCCCGGCGTCCGCCCCGAAGAAGCCCGGTAGCTCCTGGCCCTGCTGTGGGTTGCCCGGAAATTGCTCCGCGGAAACTGAGACAGAACGGTCCACATGAATTCTCCAGTTCCCACGCCTCGTCAGGAGATCGTATGACGACCAAAGGCACCCAGCTGTCCATTCATGACAAACTGTCCCGACTCTCACGAAACCTTTGGTGGAGCTGGGATCCGGATGCCACAGAAGTCTTCCGCCTGATCGATCCGGAAAAGTGGGAGGAACTGCATCACAATCCGGTACAACTGCTCGGCCTGTACCCACCCGAGATTCTGGAAGAGCGCGCCCGCGAGGCTGTGCTGCACACGCGCATCCACTGGGCTTATCGCCGCTTCCTCGACTACCTCGAATCTGCACAGACCTGGGGCTCCACTCACGCCACCATTCCCGGGGAAGGCCCGGTCGCCTACTTCTCCGCAGAATTTGGTCTGCACGAATCGCTGCCCATCTACTCCGGGGGACTGGGGATCCTCGCCGGTGATCACCTGAAAAGTGCTTCGGACCTGGGACTGCCCGTTGTCGGTGTGGGGCTGTTTTATCAGGAGGGCTTCTTCGCCCAGGCCATCAATGCCAATGGCTGGCAACAGGAATCCTATCCGCGACTGGAAGCCGAACAGTTGCCACTGCAAGCCGCAACGGACTCAGCCGGTCGCCCCGTCGTGGTCACCGTCGAAACCCGTTCGGGAACGATCATGGCCCGGGTTCTGCAACTGTCCGTAGGCCGGTTGCCTCTGTATCTGCTGGACACCAGTATTCCGGAGAACAACGAAAGTGATCGTCGATTGACGGATCGCCTGTACGGCGGTGATCACCGCACGCGGATTCGCCAGGAACTGCTGCTGGGAATTGGTGGTATCCGGGCCCTGAAAGCACTCGGCATTCTGCCTAATGTGATTCACATGAACGAAGGCCATTCAGCATTTGCACCGCTCGAAGTCATTCGGCAGCGTATGCAGGACGATGGTCTGAGTTTCGAGCGTGCTCAGCGGGAGACCGCAGCCCGCTGCGTGTTTACCACTCACACCCCTGTCCCCGCAGGTCATGATCGCTTTGACTATGAACTGATTCACGAACACCTCGGTCCCCTCGCCGACACACTCGGACTGACTACAGATCGCCTGATGGCGCTCGGACGAGTGGATGCTCAGCATGCCGCAGAACCATTCTGCATGACTGTCTTTGCACTGAAACACTGTCGCTTTGCCAACGGTGTTTCCAGTCTTCACGGCGCTGTCAGCCGCGAAATGTGGGCCGGCCTGTGGCCATGGCGAAGTGTGGAAGAAGTCCCGATCGGCCATGTCACAAATGGAGTTCATGTCGGGACATGGCTGGCCCCGCAGATGCGAGTGCTGTACGACCGAGTCCTCCCGGAAAACTGGCATCATCAAACTGGTGAGCCGGAAGTCTGGAGCGGTTTTGAACGCATCAACCCCGGCGAACTCTGGGAAGTTCACTCAGCTCTGAAAATGCGTCTGATTAACTATGCACGACATGAAGCCGCGCTGCAGGCACAACGCCGCGGAGAAACAGACTCCGTCATTCATGACATGGAACAGTTGTTTGACCCACAGGCACTGACCATCGGTTTTGCACGGCGATTCGCACCTTACAAACGCGCGGACCTGATCCTCCGTGATCTCGACTTGCTCGCCCGACTGATGACCGATGTGGACCGGCCACTCCAGTTCATCTTCGCTGGCAAAGCCCACCCGGCGGACGATCGTGGCAAACAGATTCTGCAGCAGATCTTTCAACTCACCCGCAAAGCACCATTCCGCGGCCGCGTGTTGATTCTTGAAAACTACTCGATCGATATGGGACGCTATCTTGTTCAGGGTGTCGACGTCTGGCTGAACAATCCGCGACGCCCGCTGGAGGCCTCCGGAACAAGCGGGCAGAAAGTTGTCCTCAACGGTGGTCTGAACTGCTCAATCCCGGACGGATGGTGGGCCGAAGCCTATGACGGCCGCAATGGATTCACCATCGGCAACGGAAGAACTCATTCCAATCAGGAAATCCAGGATGCCCGTGACAGCGCAGAGCTGTACCGCGTGCTCACAGAGCAGGTCATTCCCCTGTTTTACAAACGCGACCGCGATGACCTTCCACAGGACTGGATCGCACGGATGAAACGCGCCATCCGGACCCTCGGGTGGAGATTCAATGCGGACCGGATGGTAATGGACTATGCCACAGAAGCCTACCTGCCAGCGGCAGGCGGTCGCAGCTGCTCCATCGTCTCCATGCCCTGACGCGCTTCGCGCTCAGATGGAACTTCGCCCTGCCACTCCATGAACACTCGGGAGGGCGCGGCTCCCGCCAAGCCGCGAACCTGATTTTGCGGCTCGGGTGGAACCTCGCCCTCCCAGAAAACACATCTTCATTTCGTGTGTTTCGTGTCTTTCGTGGTTAAAAAAACACCCGCATCAATCGGTGTTCATCCATGGTTCCAAATTCATTCGCACCACCACAAATGTAACCGCCGAATCACAGATGGCACTTGTTTCGTGCCTTTCGTGTTTTTCGTGGACCAATCAAACCCAGGACAGGCTTGCCCTTCAAATCGCAACCGGCCGCTAACGCGTCGCCGCTCACAACAACACCCGCCCGAGGATCATCCAACAAAATCCATCTGTGTTAATCCGTGTCCATCCGTGGTTCCAAACCCAAAGCCCATCAGCAAGTCAGGTTTGCGGCTCAGATGGAACTTCGCCCTCCCAAATCCTCGTCAGGCGGCGCCACGGGTTCCGGGTGTTGCACCGGGGGTGGTTGGTGGCGAACTCAACTGATTGATTTCCCGCTGCGTCAACTGATCCAGCAGCTCCCGT
>JALQWE010001151.1 GCA_023258825.1 Planctomycetaceae bacterium
CCGTGAAGAGTTCATCACTATTTGTGAGCGCGGTTTAGATGCTTCGCCAACGAACGAGCTATTAATTGAAGAGTCTCTACTCGGCTGGAAAGAGTACGAGATGGAAGTGGTGCGTGACTCAGCTGATAACTGCATCATTATCTGTTCTATCGAAAACTTAGATCCGATGGGTGTACATACCGGTGACTCTATCACTGTGGCTCCAGCGCAAACCTTGACCGATAAAGAATACCAAATCATGCGTAATGCCTCATTGGCAGTATTGCGTGAAATCGGCGTGGACACTGGTGGTTCTAACGTACAGTTTGCGATCAACCCAGTTGATGGCCGTATGATTGTGATTGAGATGAACCCACGTGTTTCACGTTCATCTGCATTAGCTTCTAAGGCAACTGGCTTCCCGATTGCTAAAGTGGCAGCTAAATTAGCAGTGGGTTTCACTTTGGATGACTTACGTAATGAAATTACTGGCGGTGCAACGCCGGCTTCATTTGAGCCTTCTATTGATTAT
>JALQWE010001152.1:0-243 GCA_023258825.1 Planctomycetaceae bacterium
GCACTGACAACCCGGATTGGAGAAATTCGGATCCGCTCGTTTATACGCGGAAGGTTGGACTGGGGAGCCGTTGTCGGACGAGTTCTTTTAATGGTTGCCTCCGTCAGGAACAAATCGATCACACATGCACGCGATGTGCGGGAACATTTTAAGCCTGCCGGTGACGAGATTCAGTCCTTCGTCGTTTCAGCAGTCAGACCTCACTCTGCGAAATTTGCCAAAATCGGAGCGAAATTACCAGTC
>JALQWE010001152.1:253-508 GCA_023258825.1 Planctomycetaceae bacterium
TGGCCTATGAAAACGCATCGTTCACAAATTACCAGTCTTTTCCTGGCACTGTGCGGTAATGAAGGCAGATCCGCCGGAAGTTTTTGCCCGGAACCCATTTTCTGCACGGTTTTCGCCAGAAAAACAACGCCCCTCGCCGTACTCCTCAATCAAACTCCCGGCCCCTGTTCCGGTCGCTTCGCTGCGTTTGCCCGTCACAGGCCCTCTCGTACTTTTGCTCCAGTTTGATCAATTCAGTCCCCGATTCGCTCGGTT
>JALQWE010001153.1 GCA_023258825.1 Planctomycetaceae bacterium
CAGCCCGTTCCCAGAGGAAATCCCGTTGGGAATCAGAAATCTGAATGGAACTGGCGCCTCCGGAAGGTGCCTGTGGCGGAGAAGACAGGCAGCCAATCACGCAACCAATCAGCCACACCGTCAGCCCGATCAGTCTCGGTGACTTCCAGAGCCGCTTCATGTTGTGATCGCCGACAGCCACGAATTCAACGCTTCCCTTCCTGAATCAACGACGGAGGCCGCAGTGAAATCCTGAGCAAAAGCGGCAATCAGCCGCTACCGGTCGCTCGGGAAATACCGCGTCTGGCGAGTCTCTCAGTTTTCGCCAATCTCCTCAAGACCGACTTTTGCGATGATCCAGGAGTCATCCCAGCCAGGGAGGGCGAAGTTCCATCTGAGCCGCAAATCGTGAGGTTTACAGGAGCCAAACGTGCGTGCGGCTTGGCACGAGCCGCGCCATCCCGGCGGGAGGGCGAAGTTCCATCTGAGCCGCAAATCGTGGGGTTTACGGGAGCAAAACGTGCTTGC
>JALQWE010001154.1 GCA_023258825.1 Planctomycetaceae bacterium
ACGGTCGGCTCGAAAAAATGGCCAAATTCAACATTCCGGCAACAGGCCGACAGACGGCCGGCCTGCGCCGCAACACGGGTCAATGCACCCGCTTGACCGAGGCGCCAAGGCGCGCAAACTTTTGGCTGCGGCGTAACGCCGGCTTCGCCGGCA
Source organism: Planctomycetaceae bacterium (assembly GCA_023258825.1). Classification (GTDB taxonomy): domain Bacteria; phylum Planctomycetota; class Planctomycetia; order Planctomycetales; family Planctomycetaceae; genus SXXK01. Next base: position 154 of record JALQWE010001154.1, read on the forward strand.
TTAGCCTGCGCCGAAAGTTGGCGTGTTAATGCACTCGCTTTACGGAGGCGCCAAGGCGCGCCAACTTTTCCTCGATCCTCTCGTAACCGCGGTCGAGGTGGTAAATGCGGTCGATCAGCGTTTCGCCCTGGGCGACCAGGGCGGCGATGACCAACGAAGCCGAGGCGCGCAGGTCGGTGGCCATCACGGTGGCGCCTTCCAGGCGATCGACGCCGCGGACGATGGCGTTGTTGCCCTCGATCTGGATGTTGGCCCCGAGGCGCATCAGTTCGTTGACGTGCATGAAGCGGTTTTCGAAAATCGTCTCGCGGATGGTCGCCACGCCATCGGCAACGCAGTTGATGGCCATGAAC
>JALQWE010001155.1:0-252 GCA_023258825.1 Planctomycetaceae bacterium
CGTACCGATCAAAGCCAAAGAACCGAGCAAAGATGTGATCCAAGTGATGGGCATGTACTTGCGCACACCGCCCATGTAACGGATGTCTTGGTTATGGTGCATGCCCATGATGACCGAGCCGGCGCCCAAGAACAGCAGAGCCTTGAAGAAAGCGTGCGTCATGAGGTGGAACACGGCGACAGAATACGCAGAGGCCCCCAAAGCAACCGTCATGTAACCCAGCTGAGACAATGTGGAATAAGCCACCACGCG
>JALQWE010001155.1:262-506 GCA_023258825.1 Planctomycetaceae bacterium
CAAGGCCGTGATGGCACCAATGACCATGATGAAGTTCAAGGCGGTTTCGGACAATTCAAACAAGGGCGACATGCGCGCCACCATGAAGATACCGGCCGTCACCATGGTCGCTGCGTGAATCAACGCAGAAATAGGTGTAGGACCTTCCATAGAGTCTGGCAACCAAACGTGCAAGGGGAACTGAGCTGATTTGCCCATGGCACCAATGAACAGGCAAATGCAAATGACAGTGATCAGCATCCAA
>JALQWE010001156.1 GCA_023258825.1 Planctomycetaceae bacterium
CTGCTCACAGACCTCGACCAGCGCGGTCTGCTCGATGAAACACTCGTCATCTGGGGAGGTGAATTCGGCAGAACTCCCACGGTGGAACTCCCCACAAAAGGCGCCAACGCCGGAAAAATCAACGGACGTGATCACAACCACTGGGGCTTCACCATGTGGCTCGCAGGAGGCGGCGTGCGGGGCGGCTATGCTCACGGTGCCACCGACGAATTCGGGTTTAAAGCGGTCGAAAAGCCCGTTCACGTACACGATCTGCACGCCACGCTGCTGAAACTGATCGGCTTCGACCACGAAAAGTTTACTTTCCGATACGCCGGACGAGATTTCCGCCTGACTGATGTGCACGGTAAAGTCGTCGACGAACTCATCGCCCTCGGCCACCAGGCCTTGATCCTCGACGATCTCAGCGGCGGTTTTCGCAGAAATATACACCCCGCAGCCCAGTGGATCGAAGGCAGTATCACCGATGTGGCCCTGGTCAACCGCCTGTTCGACCTGCATCGCAT
>JALQWE010001157.1 GCA_023258825.1 Planctomycetaceae bacterium
GACGGCAAGGTCACACGTGGCTGGATTGGCGTGGAACCACAGGCCCTGAGCTCGGAAATGGCCGACAACGTGAAGTTGCCCTCCTCAAAAGAGCCCGGCGTGGCAAGGGGGGTGTTGATCGCCGGCGTGCTTCAGAACGGCCCTGCGGCCAAAGCCGGCATCCGGCCAGGCGATGTCATCTTGAAAGTCGGTACACAACCCGTCTCGAGCGTTTCGGAATTGCTCAGCCAGGTTGCCAGTCTGCGTCCCGGTCAGCCAGCCAGTTTGCAGATTTGGCGGGCCCAGAATCTGGCCGAGATCAAGGTAACGCCTGCCGAGCGGCCGAGTCCACGAGCCGTGCGTCGCTGACACAGGAAAGTTTCTGATGTCAAGTCAGGGCGTTGTGTCGGGAGGTGCCTGCGTGTGCTTGATGAAAATCTGCGCAGCCCAGATACCCAGTTCGTAGAGTAGACACATCGGGATGGCCAGCGCCAGCTGGGACACGACATCAGGCGGTGTGACCACA
>JALQWE010001158.1 GCA_023258825.1 Planctomycetaceae bacterium
GGAGCCAGATGTCGCCGTCGCGGTCGTAACGAGCGCCGTCGCCGGCGAAGTACTTGTCACCGAACTTGTCCCAGTAGGTTTCCTGGAAGCGGACGGGGTCTCCCCAGATACCGCGGAGCATGGCAGGCCATGGCTCAGAGATGACCAGGAGGCCGCCGGAGTTCTTGTCCTGAGGAACACCCTGCTCGTCCACGATGTCAATGACGACACCGGGGATGGGTACCTGTGCTGAACCGGGCTTCAAGGTGGTCACACCGGGAAGAGCGGCAATCATGATGCCGCCGGTCTCGGTCTGCCACCAGGTGTCCATGACGGGGCAGCGTTCCTCGCCGATGTGCTTATAGTACCAGCGCCAGGCTTCCGGATTGATCGGCTCACCAACCGAACCCAAGAGACGCAACGATTTGCGTGAGGTCTTCTTCACCGGCTCTTCGCCTGCACCCATCAGGGAGCGAATGGCAGTCGGCGCGGTGTAGAAAATATTGACCTGATGCTTATCAACGAC
>JALQWE010001159.1 GCA_023258825.1 Planctomycetaceae bacterium
GGTCGTCGGCACGCGCACCGGCGCGGAGCTCGTCCGCTGGGCGGCGGAACTCCTCGGCGGCGCGGCCGCCTTCGCCTTCGTCGACCATCCGCCGGCCCAGCCTTGGATAAGCTCAGCCGCTCTTGAATAGTTGTAATTTTTTGGTCGTCAAATTCAATTCTATCCTGCCAATTATTTAGTTCACTAGCAATATCATCCAATTCTATTTGTGCTGCTTTTAAGCGGCTAAGTATTTCTTCAAAAGCAGGTTGCCATTTTACAATACTTTCAAGTGAATGTGCTATTTGTTTAATTTGCTGAACAATAGGGTTGTCCGAGCTTTCTAAGGCTTGAACGCTCCCAGCTAATTGTGATTTTATTTGAACTGCATTTTCTAAGAATTTTAGTTCTTGTTCAAGCTGCTCTAATTCATCCTCCTGTAAATTCAGTTCGGTGAACTCCGATAAAAGGTGCTTATTATAGCTTTCAGTTTTTTCAAATGCAAGTTTTTGAGCCAAGTAGG
>JALQWE010001160.1 GCA_023258825.1 Planctomycetaceae bacterium
CTTCCAGAGTTCCCGCGGCGGCTGCAGACGGGTGTGCCGAATCAATCGATGCGCTGATGGACCAGGAAAGGTCGGGATGTTTGCGACGCTGGCCTGAGTAATCGAGGCGTTTTTGCGGGGAATCTGCACTGGACTGTACCTGCAGATCCATTGTCGCGTGTTTATACGGCAGATTCCAGAAGCGTGTGGCAATCTCAACCGCCACGGGTTGATTGGCATCCAGGCTGAAAAACCAGACACCTGATTTGCCGTCCCGTGTCCGCACGTAGGTGCGAACGTTGGTTTCGAGAAACCAGGAAATCCAGGGGACAGGAGGCGCCCACCAGGGGCGGACGCGTTCCATGGAAAACGGGATGACCCCAAGCCACGCTGAGCCGTCAAATGTATCGACTTCAAGGTTGCGCGGCAGCAGACGCTGAATGGATTCCGCATCCACTCGCCAGTGCAGAAACGTCAACAAGGACCATCTCTGATATCCCGCAGTCTGCGTTGATTCCGTCAT
>JALQWE010000115.1 GCA_023258825.1 Planctomycetaceae bacterium
TCAGAAACTCGTCCGTGTTCCACAACGCCCGCGCAACGCTGGTCCATGCAGCCTGCACCTGAATGTCCACATCCGGCAATGGACTGCTCAGGAATTTTCCAGCCGCGTCGGGCGTCGAATGAAATCGTGACAATTCGCGACTGAAAAAATCCAGCAGCACCGCCTGCTCACGATCCGCCGGATCGCGCGTCAGACACAATCGAAACATCTCCCGGCAACGCTGATCGTCCGTGCTCAGTCCCCCGTCACTCAGTACGCGCCGCGCCAGCCCCTCTGCCAATTCCGTAAACACCTGATCATTGGCCACCGTCAGCGACTGCAGCGGGGTATTGGATCGAACACGCCGAGTACAAACCGTGCTGAAATCCGGTGCGTCAAAGGTCGTCAGCAGAGGATACGGTGCGCTGCGATAAAACATCACATACATGGTGCGACGATAACGATCCGGTCCGGTCGCTGTGGGCCAGGATTTTTTGTTCTGAGTGAAATCGTAAATGCCCTCCGGCTGCGGCAGATGCACACCCGGACCACCAATCTGTTCCGACAACAAACCACTCGCCACCAGGGCCATGTCACGCACAATCTCCGCTTCCACGCGAAACCGCGCCTGGCGACTCAGCAACGCATTGCCCGGGTCCAGCTCAAGACCACGAACATTCGCAAAACTGGAAGACTGGCGGTACACCGCTGAGGTGACGATTGTGCGATGCAGTCGCTTCAGGGACCAGCCGGACTGCTGAAATTCCGCCGCCAGCCAGTCCAGCAACTCGGGATGATCCGGTGTGACCCCCTGAAGTCCGAAGTCATTTTCTGTTTCCACCAGGCTGCGCCCAAAGTATTTGCCCCAGATGCGATTCACCGTAACCCGCGCTGTCAGCGGATTCTCAGGAGCCACCAGCCAGCGTGCCAGATCCAGTCGATTGCTGAACGCTCTGTCGGCCCCCTCAGGATCCAGCGCCGCCGGTACGCCGGGTTTCAAAACTCCACGCTGCCGATCCGGAGCCAGAAAATCACCACGCGTCAGCAGATACGTCTCCTGAGGCTGTGCCAGATCCTTCATGATCATCTGACGGACCGGCTTACCCTGACCCGGCAGACTCGCCTCCAGCTCCTGAATCCGACTGTTGACCTGCGCCAGCCGCAACGCCGAATCGGACGCCGGCATCCCAGCCGTAGCGTCCGCCGTAGACACCTCGATCGCAAAGTGTCCCATCAGATAATTGCGATTCACATCATGCTTCAGCAGCACTGTCAGCAGGCCCTCTTCAACGGTCACCGGTTTCGTGGCAACAAAAATCGCTTCGTGCGCCGCGTTCATCCGCTTGCCGGCCGCTGCCTGAGCTGCATCGACGTTGATCGCCCATCCCGTCGTTGCGTCTCCATCAATCGCGTTTTCAACAGCAAAACCCGTCTGACTGTGATCAGCCCACGCCAGTCCGAACGGATAGTCCGTCGCACCGGATCGCAACAGGACTTCAGTCAGCACAAAGTTGCCATTCCCCGCCGTCCCCGGCCCCTGTCCAGGCAGTGATGGGTCCGTGAGCGCTCGAAGGCGAATCGCCGTGACTCTGACCGGTCCCTCCGTTGTGGCCGGAAGCTGCAGTTTGACGGTGAAGGTGTCATTGGCCGCGGGATGCGTCTTTGCCAGCAGAGACCCATCCGCCTGAATCTTCAGAATACTGCTGCCCGACGCGTTAATGGCCGAAATCGGCACCTGAGTCCAGTTCCAGGCCAGACCCGGCAACTTCGAAATGTCCCGACTGGCTTTCTCCAGCTGCTGCTGATCCTGACGCAGCTGCTGCAGTTCTGCCAGTCGCTGCTGCTGCTGTTCACTCCAGCCCAGCAGCTGCTGCTCACGCACTTCCACCGTTTCACTCTGATTGTTCGCATCAGCAGCCGCGTTGAAGAACGCATACAGCCGATAGTACTCTTCATGACTGATCGGATCATACTTATGAGTATGACACTGAGCACAACCAACCGTCAGTCCCAGCCACACCGCCCCCGTTGTGTTGACTCGATCAATCAACGCTTCATGACGAAACTGATCCGGCTTCACCCCGCCTTCCTCATTGATCATCGTGTTTCGATGAAACGCGCTGGCCACTTTCTGATCCAGAGTCGCATTGGGCAACAGATCACCAGCCAGCTGCTGAATCGTAAACTGGTCAAACGGGAGATCCTGATTGAGTGCGGAAATCACCCAGTCACGATACGGCCACATCACCCGCGGACCGTCAATTGTGTACCCATTGGAATCCGCATAACGCGCCTGATCCAGCCAGTGACGGCCCCAGCGTTCTCCGTAGTGCGGATTCTGCAGCACACGGTCCACCAGTGACTCCCACGCCTGCGGATCCGAATCCTGCTGAAATCGTTCCACTTCCGCTGGCGACGGCAGCAGACCCAGCAGATCCAGATACAGCCGACGAATCAAAGTCTCGCGGTCCGCTTCAGCCGATGGGGTTAGACCAGCCTGCTGCAACCGCTGCAGAATAAATGCGTCAATGTCGTTGCGACACCACGGATCCGTCCGCGTAGCCGGAATCTCAGGTCGCTGCACTGGGCTGAAGGACCAGTGCTCCTGATATTCCGCCTGCTGCTCAATCCATCGTTGCAACAGCGAGATCTGCTCGGCCGTCAACGGCTTGCCTGTTTCCGCAGGAGGCATCTGCTCTTCGGCATTTTCCGTCGTGATCCGATGCACCAGCAGACTCTCTGCGGGCTTGCCAGGCACAATCGCTTTCAGTCGCACAGCCTCAGACCGCAGGTCCAGCCGCAGGTCGGCAGCACGAGACCCCTCGTCGGCCCCATGACACGGAAAACAGTGATTGGACAGGATCGGCCGGATGTCCCGCTGAAAACTGATCGCAGCAGAATCACCAGCGCTCACACAACAGACCAGGCTCAACCAGCAGAAAAGTCCCGGAATGACGGCCCGTGGCGATCGTGTCGAAGTCAGGACGTTCATTCGAGAGCCTCTTCATTCAAAGCTCGGCAGGTCACCGCAGTCCGGAAGTGTCACTGACTTTCCGGGCGCAGCAATTCACAGGACAACATGCACAATCGCGTCACAAGCCCTGCATCAATCTCAGGTGGTTTCTGACGCGGGTCGCCAGTATACGTCGATCACTCCGAAAAATCCCACAGAATTCGGGGCAGATCGCAGATCCCGCTGAGTTGACGCCGGACTATCACTTCTCACACCCGAATTTTCCGACAGACGTTCACCCGGAAACACACCCGCCCACCAGCGTCCGCAAATGCTCATCCAGCAAGTCAAGATCGCTCGACCGGGGCAGGGCAGCGGAAATCTCCAGCGCCTGAAAATCACCCGCGCCGGGGGGGATCTTCACCAGATCCTTCAGTGTCACCACCACAGCAGTCGCCCCCGCTTCCCGCGCCATCTGCCGAACTCGCTGCAATTCGTCCCCGCTGAACTGATGATGGTCCGCAAACCAGCACGAACCGACAATCTGCAGTCCCGCCAGTTCACACGTCCGCTGAAAGGCCGCCGGGTTTCCAATGCCACTCATCAGAAACACCCGCCGCCCCGGGATCGCCGCCAGCTCCGTACGCCGCCCGTCCTGCGCACGCAGCCCACCGGGAGCAAATGTGACTCGCAGAATCCGGGACCGCAACAACGGTGCCACCCGCTCGATCTCACGCTCCAGCGCACACAACTCCGCTTCTGACACCAGCTCACATCGCGTCAGTAACACCAGATCCGCACGCCGCAGCCCCGAAACCGGCTCCCGCAACAATCCCCGCGGCAACACACTGCCGTATCCAAACGGATTGGTGGCATCCACCAGAATCAGATTCAGCTCCCGATGCAGCCGGCGATGCTGCAGCCCGTCATCCATCACAATCACATCCGGCCCCGGAACTGAGCCCCCCTCCGAAAACAGCCGCCTGACAGCTACCAGTCGGTCCGCATGCTGCTCATGCGCGACGTCCGGGACAAGAATCCGCAGGACCTGCTTTTCATCGTTTCCCTCGGGACCGTGAGCCCGGTAGCCGCGACTGATGATCCCCGGATGACAGCCCAGCTGCAGCAGCCGTTCACAGAGGAATGCTGTCACTGGCGTCTTCCCGGTGCCTCCCGTCGTCAGATTTCCCACACTGACCACCGGCACAGGCGCTCGATGGATCTGCAGATACCCGCCGGCATACAGCTGATTACGAAGGCGCATGACCAGCCCCCACGGCCACGAGAGAACTCGCAGAATTCCCCGCAGCATCAGAGGTATCACACCCCGCGACCGACCACTGATGATGTTCTCAAATCGGGACATGCAACCGCTCAGTCTGCCACTCACCTCGTCGCCCCGACATGCCACGCCTCTCCGGATTCTTTGTTTTCGTCCGACAACTCTCAGCACTCAAACCCCATCACGACGACCACCGCCGCCACTGTAAAGCACAATGTTCGCTTTTTGCAACACGGGGTACACTTCGAAATTGCGGGTTTCTCCTTGCCCTCGAAGGAAATCCGGCTATTTTGCGGAAGACTCCCTCCCGAATTGTCATGCCTTCTGCGACGCTGTTTCTGCGGAATATCAAGAGGTTTCGCGTGTCTGCCTACCCCCCATCGTTCACATTCCGCCCATCAGCACCGTCCCCGCTTTCACGCGAGGCTGAGATCACACCGGCGTCAGCTACACGGCACACCCACAGCCCCCGAACTCTGCTGTGGCCGCTGCTGGCCTTGCTGCTGTGGCTGCCTCACTCAGCCCCTGCGCTGGCTCAGGCCGTCACCAACAGCAAGTACCGTCAGCCGGATCGGTTTCGGCAACTGGAGGAAATTCTGCCGACGCCCAATGATTACCGCACCGCCTCCGGCGCGCCGGGACATCGCTACTGGCAACAGAAAGTCGATTACCACATCGATGTGGAACTGGATGATACCAAACAGCGAATCACCGGCCGCGAAACCATCACCTACCAGAACAACTCGCCGGACACATTGTCCTGGCTCTGGCTGCAGCTCGATGGCAACATGCGCCAGCCAAACTCCGGACGCACTCTGTCCGCGGAAGCCCCGTCACTCGATGCCGGCCTGTCCCTGAAAAGCCTCGACACACTGCTCACCGCAGAGAAATTCAACGGCGAAATGCTCGTCTCTGAGGTGCTCGATGCCGAAACCAGTGCCCCTCTGAAGTTCACGGTCGTACGCACCAGCATGCGAGTGGACCTGCCGAAGGAACTGAAGCCCGGTCAGTCACAGCGAATCGTCGTCGCCTGGTCGTGGAACATCAACAACGGTCGCATACTTCCCGGACGAACCGGATTTGAATACTTCGACGAAGACGGGAACTATCTGTACGAAATCGCTCAGTGGTTTCCCAGACTGTGCGCCTACTCCGACGTCACCGGCTGGCAGCATAAGGAATATCTCGGTCAGGGCGAATTCGCGCTGGAGTTCGGAGACTACACCGTGCGAATCACCGTGCCGGATGATCACGTGGTCGCAGCCACCGGCGTCCTGCAGAATCCTGCTGAAGTGCTGACCGAAGAGCAGCGGCAGCGCCTCGAACAGGCACGCACCGCAACAGAACCCGTCTTCATCGTCACACCCGAAGAAGCCCGACAGAATCAGTCGGCCGGAACCGAAGGACGAAAGACATGGATCTTCAAAGCTGACAACGTCCGGGACTTCGCGTTCGCTTCCTCTCGTAAGTTCATCTGGGATGCCATCGGACATGAGGTCGGCGGCAATCGCGTGATGGCCATGTCCTTCTATCCCAACGAAGCCGAACCACTCTGGAGCCTGTATTCCACTCGCGCCATCGTACACACACTCAATGTGTACTCAAAGTACACGTTCAATTATCCCTACCCCGTGGCCATTTCCGTCAACGGCCCGGTCGGAGGGATGGAGTATCCGATGATCTGCTTCAATGGCCCTCGCCCGGAAAAAGACGGCACCTACTCCGCACGCACCAAATACGGACTGATCACCGTCATCATTCATGAAGTCGGCCACAACTACTTCCCCATGATCGTCAACAGCGACGAACGACAGTGGATGTGGATGGATGAAGGCCTGAATACATTTCTGCAGTACCTCGCCGAAGTGGAATGGGAAGAGTCTTATCCCGCCATTCGCGGCGAACCAAAGGACATCACAGGATACATGAAAAGCACCGAGCAGGTGCCGATCATGACCAACAGCGAATCCATCCTGCAGATGGGCAACAACGCTTACGCCAAACCCGCCACCGCGCTGAATGTGCTTCGCGAAACCGTGCTGGGACGGGAACTGTTTGACTTCGCCTTCCGGGAATACTCCCGACGCTGGAAATTTCGACGCCCCTATCCAGCCGATTTCTTTCGCACCATGGAAGATGCCAGCGGGGTCGATCTCGACTGGTTCTGGCATGGCTGGTTCTACACCACGGATCACGTGGACATCGCCCTGACCAACGTTCGCGAGTACAGCGCTAACGACGGCGATCCGACTCGCGACGCTCAGGCGAAGCGAAATGAACGGGAATCGCAGCCGGAAACTCTGTCCATGCAGCGCAACAAGGCACTGCCCAAACTGGTGGATTCCATTCCCCGGCTGAAAGACTTCTACAACTCCTTCGACGACCTGCAGGTTTCCGAAGACGACAAAAAGAACTTCGAAAAACTGCTGTCCGAACTCTCCGCCACAGAACGAGAACTGCTGGGCGTCAAGTCTCACTTTTACCTGATCGACCTGAAAAATGTCGGCGGTCTGGTCATGCCCGTGATCCTGAAACTGACCCACGCCGACGGCACCACGGCCGAATTGCGACTGCCCGCAGAACTCTGGGTCCGGGACTCGCTCGCTGTCACCAAACTCGTGATCAGCAGCCAACCCATCGTCTCCGTGGAACTGGATCCGCACCTCGAAACCGCTGACGCCGATCGCTCCAACAATTACTTCCCGCCACAAATCCAGAAAAGTCGCTTCCGCGTGTTCCGCGATCAAAAGGAACAGAACGCCATGCAGAAAGCCGGTCTGGGACGCAAGCCGGAATCCAGCCCACCCGCAGAAACGCCCCAGCCATGATCACTCCATCCACAGACTTCGCCCCCGCATTCCGATGGCTGGTCACTCAGGCCGTCACGTGGTGCCTCGTCGCCTGTTTCGCCAACGTCACGCTGGCAGCACACCCGTTCCATGCCACCGCGGCAGAAATGGAGTGGAATGGGGAGTCCGGGTGGTTTGAAGTCTCCCTGAAACTGCCGGGGCTGGTCATCGAAGACGAACTGTCCCGACTACAGCAGCGGCGCATCAATCTGGAGACCGCTCCCGACGGCGAACAGCTGCTGCAGGACTATGTGAGGTCACGATTCCAGCTGTCGGCGGGCAATCACGAGACCTGTGAGTTTCAATGGATCGGTATGGAGGTGGAAGTGCGCCATGTCTGGGTGTACTTTGAAATCCGCCCCGGACAGCCCGCCGTCGCTACGCCGGCTCCGGCGTCAGCTGCCGCGTCAAAGGCCCCCCAACCGCCAGCGAATTCTTCGATCCGCACGACAAACACACCCCAGGGGGATTTGAAAACGCTGCCTTTTCAGGACCTGAAAGTCACCTGCCGACTGCTGGAAACCCGGACCGATCAGGTGAACCTGGTCAACGCCCGCTGCGGCAGTCACCGCGCAGCCCTGCACCTCACGGCTGAACAGCCCGAAGGCCTGCTTGACTTCACCACAAATCCGGCTGCACTTCTGCCCCGCGGCCGGTCATTCGAACGAACCGAAAATCCCCCCAGCGTGCAACCCAGTGAACTGCCACGTTGATGCCGTCGTCCCGTCGGGTTCCTGCACAACACGGCTCAGCACTCGCCATCAATGCCGCCCATCGCACTAGTCCTGCCCATCGCATCAGTTCCATCAGGCTCATCGCCTTCCAGCCCACGCCGATGGTCAGCCGCGCAGCAGGATGATATCATCCGCGCTCAGTGCATGTCCCCCCGTGAATCCCCCCTGAGTGTCGTTTATGACATCGTCATTTGCCGCTTTTCCGGTCGTACAGTTGGAGGGTCTGGAAGCGCCAGCCATGCCAACCAGCATTCGCGAGACCGGTATTGCGCGTGAAGTTCTGCTGTCGCTGCTGCTCAAACAGGCTTATGCCGCTTCACAGCTGACCACAGAACTGGCCGCCCAGAAAATGCTGCTGTCCGTGCAGCTGGTGGCAGAATTGCTCGAAGAGCTCCGTCGGGAAAGCTGCGTCGAAGTGCTGGGCAGCTCCGGACCACTGGGCTTCCGATTCACCCTCTCGCAAAAAGGTCGCGAACGCGCCGCTCGCGCGATGGAAATTTCGGGATACATCGGCCCGGCACCTGTTTCCCTCGAGGCTTATACGGACTCCGTTGAACGTCAGGCCAAACAACGCGCCCCGGTTTCTCCGGAAAAGGTGGCTGAGTCGTTGTCGGGACTGACGCTGACCGATGAATCACGCATGCTGGCCGGACTCGCCGTCAACGGCAATCGCAGCCTGTTCGTGCACGGCCCTGCCGGCAATGGCAAAACCGCGCTGTGTCTGAATCTGCGCAAAGCGCTCACCGATGGCATCTGGATCCCGCATTGCTTCGCTGTCGATAGCCAGGTCATTCGCGTCTTTGATTCCCAGGTTCACGAAGTCCTGGAACTGGACGGATCACAGGCACGCGGATTCGATCCCCGCTGGATCCGCATTCGCCCACCGCTCGTAGTCGCCGGGGGAGAACTGCGATTGCAGGATCTTGACCTGACGTGGAGCTCCTCAATGAGGTTTTACGAAGCCCCCATTCAGCTGAAGGCCAATGGCGGGCTGCTGCTGATCGACGACTTCGGCCGGCAGCAGGTCAATCCCGCGGAAATGCTGAATCGCTGGATCATTCCCATGGAATACCAGATCGACTACCTCACTCTGCAGACGGGGCAGAAAATCTGCGTCCCCGTTCGCAACCTGCTGCTGTTCGCCACCAACCTTGATCCACGCGACGTGACCGATCCAGCGTTTCTCCGACGCATGGGATACCGACTGAATCTCACGTCACCAACCCCCGAACAGTACTCCACAATCTTTCGGAACTATGCCGCACGGGACGGCATCACCGTTTCCCATGCCCTGATCTCCGAAATCCTCGAACGCTACCGGCGGGAAAATCGTGAACTCCGCTGCA
>JALQWE010001161.1 GCA_023258825.1 Planctomycetaceae bacterium
GGTGAGAGCTTTCCGGCCTTTGTGCGCGGACAGGCCATGGTCGATGCCATGACTGGCGTGAACATCCCGGCGGGTGGGTTCATCGATGCGGCCCGGCGCGAAGGCTGGCAGATCGTCCCGTCGGCCTGGGCCGGGGCCACGCCCTCGTCCTATGTCACACGCGACGCTTTTGAGCGCATCTGCGGCGCCATCCTCGAAGATGTGCGTGCAGCCATGGTGCAGGGCCTCGATGGTGTTTACCTCGATTTGCACGGTGCTGCTGTGGCCGAAAACGCCGACGACAGCGAGGGTGAGTTGATTGCCCGCATCCGTGCCGTGGTGGGACCCCGCGTGCCCATTGTGGGCAGCCTGGACCTGCACGCCAATGTGACCGAACGCATGCTGCGCCTGGCCGACGGCCTGGTGGCTTACCGCACTTACCCGCACATCGACATGGCCGAGACCGGTGAGCGGGCCGCGATGCTGCTGCGCGAACACCTGCGCGCAGGCGCCAAGCGGCCCA
>JALQWE010001162.1 GCA_023258825.1 Planctomycetaceae bacterium
CAGGTATTCATTCAGCGCCGCGACGGTGCTCGGATGCAGTGGCAAGGCGCGCGCTTTGTCGAACTTGCCATGCCGGATGGTTACCATGCCGCTGCCCGCATCGAAGTCATCTCGGTCGAGTCCTATCGCCTCTCCGATCCGCATGCCGCTCACCGCCAGCAAGCCGATCAGCGTGCGATAGGTCGCCTGCACATGCGATCCACGCAAGATCTCTGTGGCGCGCATCAGATCCGCAATTTCTTGAGCCGTGTAGAGATACGGCGTTGCGCGACGCCCTCGTGCCGGCAGAAGATCTCTGGGCGGCACCTCGGTCATTGGGTCGAGTGTTTGCATGTGCCGAGCAAACAGTCGAACATCGGCCAGACGTCTGGAGGTCCAAATCACGTCTGCGCCGCAAGGCAGATCTGCCCAGGCTAGCGCCGTCTCGGTCCGGACATGGTTTTCACCGCGATCTTCGGCGAAGGTGACGAACTGGCCGAGAAGCCGCTCGGCCTTGTCCAT
>JALQWE010001163.1 GCA_023258825.1 Planctomycetaceae bacterium
GCAGCTCTCGCCAGGCCGACTGCAGGGCCACAAAGCGCTCGGTGGTGTTCTCGTTCCAGGGCACAAACAGCGGGCGTTGTTCGTCGCCTTGCTGCAGCAGGCGCAAGGTGGCTTCGAGCTGGGCCACGCCCTGCTCGACCTCTGGGGCACCGGCCGGGTCTTGCGCCAGGCTGGCCAGGCGCCAGGTTTGCATGCGAAGGCGACCGGCTTCGTTGACGGCGGCAGCGCCACCGTCGAGCTGGCGCGTGACCCACATCGTCAGGCCGATCGACAACAGGGCCAGCACCAGCAAGCCCAGGCCGAAGCCGAAGAATTTGGTGGACAGGCGCTGGCGGGTTTTCATCGCAGGGGATCGTAACGGCAGCCAGCCCCGGCAAGCGGCCTGGCGGCATAGTTCCTAAGGAGTATGGACAAAATCCCGGCCCTCCAGCCCTTGCTCTTTGGGGGGATGGCCCTTGGCGAACGGACGTAGCATCATGGCCCCATGAACGCCTGCGCCCC
>JALQWE010001164.1 GCA_023258825.1 Planctomycetaceae bacterium
ACAACTTCGGATTTGTGTTCACCGGGACACTGCTGGTTCCGGCCGATGCCGAATACGAATTCGTTCTGGATTCTGATGATGGCTCCGCGCTGTCCATCGATGGAACGGAACTGATCCGCTACGACGGGATTCACGGCCTTGGCGGAGCTCGGCGTGCCAAACTCACACTGACTCAGGGGCGTCATGCGCTCCGAGTCGACTACTTCCAGGGTCAGTTTGGTAAAGGCTTGCAGCTGTACTGGAGCGGTCCGGGGTTTGCCCGTCGCAACCTGACGGCTGAAGATGCCAGCAGCGGTCGCAATCTGAATGACGTCCTGAATTCTGCACTCGCTGAGACCCTGGACCAGGACAAAGTGCGGGCGTGGAAACAAACCCGTAAAGAACTGGAAGACAACAAACGTCGTCGTCCATGGGACGAATACGGCATGTGCATCAGCGAACACGGGACTCAGGCGCCCGACACCTTCGTGCTGACGCGTGGCAATCCGGAATCCGAAGCCG
>JALQWE010001165.1 GCA_023258825.1 Planctomycetaceae bacterium
ATTGAAGGCGAAGCCATTCCCATGGCCGGCCTCAAAATTGGGTATCTGCCCCAAGAGCCTCAAATGGACCCCAATGAAACCGTGCGCGAAGCGGTGGAAGGCGGCATGGGCGAAGTGAAAGCGGCGCAGGCTCGCCTCGAAGAAGTCTATGCAGCCTACGCTGAAGAAGACGCCGATTTCGATGCGCTCGCCGCCGAGCAAGCCAAGTTGGAAGCCATCATTTCCACAGCGGGCGATGCGTCCGATCACCAACTCGAAATTGCAGCCGACGCTTTGCGTTTGCCCCCGTGGGATGCCGTCATTGGCAAACTCTCTGGTGGTGAAAAACGCCGCGTCGCTTTGTGCCGCTTGTTGCTCAGCCGCCCCGACATGTTGCTGCTGGACGAACCCACCAACCACTTGGACGCAGAAAGTGTCGACTGGCTTGAGTTGTTCTTGCAACGCTTCCCCGGCACCGTGGTGGCCATTACCCACGATCGCTACTTCCTGGACAACGCGGC
>JALQWE010001166.1 GCA_023258825.1 Planctomycetaceae bacterium
CCTACACCGCAATGAAAGTTGTGGCGGCCACTTCCGTGAAGAATACCAGACCGACAAGGGCGAGGCCCTGCGCGACGATAAAAACTTCATGTACGTGGCAGCATGGGAGTGGAAAGGTGAAAGTCAGGAAGCACAACTCCACAAGGAACCCCTCAACTATGAGGAAATTGAAGTGGCTCAGCGCAGCTATGAATAGGGATTCCGCTTCCGTGACCAACTTTCGGGAAACCAAATTTTTCTAACAGATCAAAACAATCAGATAAATGAAGCTCACGCTAAAAGTCTGGCGCCAGGGTGGCAAATATAAGGGTGAATTCGTCACCTATCAACTGAATGATGTGAACCCCGACATGTCCTTCCTGGAGATGCTGGACGTACTGAACGAGCAGCTGGTAGCGCAACGCGAGGAGCCCGTCGCTTTCGAGCACGACTGTCGCGAAGGTATCTGCGGCACCTGCTCCCTTGTTATTGACGGTCGCCCGCACGGTCCGATGAAGGGT
>JALQWE010001167.1 GCA_023258825.1 Planctomycetaceae bacterium
GAATATCCGAGTTGCGGAGGTAGAACACCTCCATCGGGAAGTTGGTAGCCTGTACCTTGAGCGAATCTTTGCCTTCTGCCACCTTGATACCACAATCTTTGAGCAGCTTCAAGGAATCTTCCAGCAATCGGCCGGATTTCTGCACCGCAATTTTGAGTTTGGGTTCCATGTTTGTCGGGTTGTTGGAAAAACAAAAAGGGCCTGCCAGCAAATGGCAGACCCTTTTTTGAGTTGGTTTTTAGCACTCGCGCAGTACCGCCACTTGCTCTAGCAAGAGTGAAAATGGCGATGATGGCAGATTGCAGAAAACATAGTCTAACTTGTTGTGGTACGGGGCGGGGTCGAACCGCCGACACCAGGATTTTCAGTCCTGTGCTCTACCAACTGAGCTACCATACCAATCGTTCTGTTGAATGCCCTTTCTTAAAAAGGCGACGCAAATATACAGTGGTTTTTATTGAATGCAAGTTTTTTTTAAAAAAAATAAAAATAGTTCATCT
>JALQWE010001168.1 GCA_023258825.1 Planctomycetaceae bacterium
GGTCCCACTCAGGAACACGCCTTTCGCCACGGCCCCAGAATCGTACGCCTCGAAACCGTTGTTCCGCACGACACAATGCCCGGGCTGCTGGCACTGCGCATCCACACCGATGCCGGAACCGTCGCCGGCGAACCTGTGATCGGACACGGTGAAACCTACTATGTGCCAACTGCCGCAGCCGCAGTCATCCATGACTTTTTCGCGCCCAGACTGCTCGGCAGCTCCGCCACTGCCATCGATCAGCAGGGGTGGACAGTCACTTCCGGGAGTTTCAAAGTTCAGCACGGCGCCGAGCGGTCGCAGTGCTCTGACAAGATCACCGATTGGTCGCTGTCGCATGCGAGCCGAGCCGTCCAGCCGATAGCGTCCGCTGCCGAGTGTGCAGAGTCCTGCGAGGAATCGGATGCTGGTTCCGCTGTTTTCCAGCCAGAGATCGGCGGACGAGGCCGGGATTTTTCCACCGAGTCCCTGCACGAGGCAGGTGCAGGCTTCCAGATCCT
>JALQWE010000116.1:0-8885 GCA_023258825.1 Planctomycetaceae bacterium
CGGTGCGCCGGATTGAGCAGGAGTATCGGGACAAGGGTTATTACTTCATTGAAGTCACGCTGGTGAAAGGTGGAAAAGCGGGGGACCGTGAAGTCATCTTTCAGATCAAGGAAGGTCCCAAAGTCCAGGTCAAGGAACGGAACTTTGAAGGCAACAAGTTCTGGAGCGACGGCGACCTGCGCAAGAATCTGATTTCCAAAGAGGCGTTTCTGTTCTGGGGTGGCTTCTACAACCCGGACACAATTCCATCAGACATTGAAGCGCTGAAAGCCTATTACCGTGGCGTTGGTTACTTCGATGTGGAAGTCACCGGACAGCCTCGATTTTCGGATGACAAGTCCGACGTTGAGCTGCTGTTTACGATCAAGGAAGGGCGCCGCTACACGGTTCGGGAGATCCGGTTTGAAGGCAACAGTCTGATTCCCACGAATCGGCTGCGGGCGGATTCCAAACTGAAGCCTGGAGACAAATTCAATTCTTATCCCCTGTCGAAGGATGTCCAGCGGATGCTGGGATACTACGGAGATATGGGGCACTATTTTGCATCGGTTAACCCTGTTCCGCAGTTTACTGAGCAGGAGGGGATCGTCGATCTGCTGATTGAAATCGATGAGGATCGGCCGCGTTTCATCCGGGACATCAACGTGCATTACGATGGTGATGCTCCGCATACGAAGCAAACTGTGGTGCTGGACCGCATTCAGGTGCAGCCCGGCGATCTGGCGGATCCGCGTCGTATTCGTCGGGGTAAAACTCGTCTTGCCGGCAGTGGACTCTTCGATCCCGGTCTGACATTTGACGTGGAGCCGGTGGATCCGGAGCAGACCAGTTTTGCGTCCCTTGCCCGAACCGTCCGTGGTCAGCAACCGCAGGGCGATTCCGACGATTGGACGCAGGATTTTGTGCAGGCCGTTCACACGGTCGCAGACACAACGCTCCGTGAGACCGAGATTGGCAATTATTCCGCTTTGCTGGGAACTCATGTTGCATCCGTTCGTCGGGACCAGTCATCGGCTGATCCCGAGGCTGCCATGGATGCCGTGCCCCCATCGGATGCCGATCTGTCAGCAGACACCAACTCGTTGCCGCAGACGGACGTTGTTTCCGTGACGACATCAAAGGCTCCGGTTCGTGATGAGTCGGCGCGGCTGCCGGTTGAGGGGCGTCAATCCGGCAAGCTGGCCACAGAAAAACCTTCGGGTGCGCAGGCAAGGCCGGTGCCTGCTGGCCGCACTCTAAGTTTGCCACCCGGACTGTTTTCTGATCAGGTTCCTCAGTCGTCGGATCCGGAGTTGCTGACTTCGCCGACAGAGGATCGGGACAACGACTGGATGAGCTTCCGTACGGTGGCTCCAGCACGACTGTTTGGCCTGCAGGAGGAAGCTCCGGCATTTGTGTCCGGGGATGTGGCAGGTTTGATGGAAGAACCCCTGTTCCGAGCGCAGAGCCCTGACGGGAACGGTGTTGAAGCGGGGGCTCCGCGACGTGAAGATTCGATGATCAATGAGAGTCCCTACCGCAATCAGTTTCGCGATATTCCGCCGGGATGGGTGGATATCAACGTGAATGCGGCCGAAGGACGGACAGGGCGTTTGATGTTCGGGGCCGGCGTCAACAGCAATGCCGGGGTTGTGGGGAACTTCGTCTGGGACGAATCCAACTTCGACCTGTTCCGACCTCCAACAACATTTGCCGACATTCTGGAAGGTCGGGCATGGCGTGGTGGTGGTCAGCGATTCCGCGCGGAGGCCGCTCCGGGAAATCAGGTCAGTCGTTATGCCCTGACCTGGACTGATCCCTACTTTCTGTACTCCGACTACAGTCTTTCGGTCAGCGGTTTCTACTTCAATCGTTACTACCCTGACTGGACAGAAGACCGAGTTGGTGGTCGGGTCTCGGTCGGGCGTCAGTTTACGCCGGAGTGGTCCGGTGCGGTTGCGTTGCGTCTGGAAAACGTGGAAATGCGAAACGTGCGGACTCCGGTGCCGACGTTCGTGAATCCCTGGATTGGTCACAACCTGTTGTCGACCGGACGGATCTCGCTGACTCACGACACGCGCGATTCGGCCATGCTGCCCAGCGAAGGCCACTACTTTGACGCGGGATATGAGCAGGCGTTTAACGAGTTCAATTATCCGAAAGTTGATACGGAATTTCGGCAGTATTTCACGGTCCACAGTCGCCCCGACGGCAGTGGTCGGCAGGTGCTGACGCTGGCTGGTGCTCTGGGTTGGGCTGGCGATGACACACCGGTGTTTGAACGGTACTTCGCCGGGGGTTTTCAGTCCTTTCGCGGGTTCCGTTTTCGAGGTGTGACGCCGCGGGATGACACTGGCTTCTCGACCGGGGGTACATTTCAGGCGTTGGGAACCGTGGAATATCGTCTGCCTCTCACGGCCGATGACATGATCAGCATGGTTGTGTTTTCCGACTTTGGTTCTGTCGATGACGACGTGTCGATGCAGGCCTTTCGAGCCACGGCGGGCTTTGGTGCGCGGGTGACGATTCCCGCGATGGGACCAGTGCCTCTGGCGTTTGACTTCGCATTCCCGATTGCGTCGGAAGACTTCGACCGCGAGCAGATCTTCAGCTTTTATGTCGGCGTGAACCGCTGAGCGAACAGCCACCGCCTCGTGGCGGGATGCGGCTCAGGTGGAACTTCGCCCTCCCAGTTCCGAGTTATTTTGTGGGAGGGCGAGTGCTCCTGCCGAGCCGCTGGACACTCAGGACCGAAAGTATCCTGATGCTGCGCAGAAATCACCGGGGTGTGGACTGATTGAGCAGCCAGACAAACAACCCTTTTGCGAGGTGCATGCGGTTTTCGGCCTGAGCAAACACGACGCTTTGCGGACCGTCCATGACGTCGTCCGTAACTTCAAGGCCGCGTTTTGCCGGAAGGTCATGCATAAAGATCGCCGACCGCGGCGCGGCGGTCATCAGGTCTGAATTGACCTGAAACGCCGCGAATGCCGCTTTGCGTCGCTCGGCATCGTCTTCCTGCCCCATACTGGCCCAGACATCCGTGTAGACGATGTCGGCGTGGCGTACGGCGTCGAAGGGATTGTTGCAGACGGTGACGTTGTGGTTGGGATAACGTGAGTTCAGGAGTGCCATGAAGTCCGGCGTGAATTCGAACCCCTGGGGCGCGGCAAGCGTCATGTGCATGCCGGTCATGGCCGTCGCGATGGCGAGTGACATGGAGACATTGTTTCCATCACCCACGAAGACGAGATGACGCCCCTGAAGGTCGCCGAGTGTTTCGCGGATGGTCAGCAGGTCGGTCATTGCCTGGCAGGGATGACGTTCATCGGAGAGGCCATTGATAACGGGACAGGTGGCATGCTTTGCGACGTCTTCGATGAGTTTCTGCGAGAACGTGCGCATGGTGATCAGATCGCTGAAGGAACTGACCACTCTGGCGACGTCAGCGAGGCTTTCGCGACCGTTCAGACCAGCTTCTGCCGTGGTGAGAAAAATCCCGGAACCGCCCAGATGAATCATCGCGGCTTCAAAGCTGTTGCGGGTGCGCAGGGATGGTTTTTCGAAGAGTTGCACGAGTACGCGGCCGGGGAACAACTGAGGTCGTTCTCCGCGCTTCAGCAGCGTTTTCAGCTCTGCAGCTTTGTCCAGAACGGCAAGCAGGTCGAGAGGAGTTAAGTCGAGAAGTGAAGTCAGATGCTTCATGATCGAAGATCACCGGGACGGGAGTTGCGACGGGGCAACGACCGAAAACAAAGAGACCGAGCCTGTGCTGCGGACATCGCCCAATTGCAGAATGCCGCAAAAGGTCAATCCTGGCAGGTTCACAGCGTTCCGTTAAGTGAAAAAGCAGAATTTCATAAAGTGTTTACAGCACAGAATCCGGTTCTGGCGGATCGATCGGGTCCGGGCCGGGAGACCGATCAAAACCCGCATCAGGGTTTTCGGATGAAGTGATCGGCGTAGGAGCGGATTTCGTGGCCGTTCAGGACATGAAAAATTCTGAGTTTTTCGATGGTTTCTGCACCAAAACGAGCCAGTGGGACGTGCACCAGTTTTTTGCGGTATCGGGATGCGAGTCGTCTCCAGCCGGCACCCGGCGGAGAATGACTCATGATCGCCACGTGTTTCTCACGTGAGTAGTGCAGACCGGCGGCGAGCAGGCGTTCTTCCAGAGTGTCGGCGAAGTCAAAGCGAGGATCTCTCCAGATGTCCGGACCCGGGCGAGGCGGGAAGAGGAACATCGCGCCGCCGTAGCGTGCGACGGCGATTCCCGGGCCGACCATTTCTTCGGTGAAATTGGTGGCGAACAGCGAGAGCGTGGATTCGTCCTGGTGTTCGGCATGCCAGGTGATGCGCCACGGGTAATTCCGAGGGTCTGCGGGGCTGTCGAAGAGCATCACGACGCAGTCAATTTTTCCTCGCGCTGGCGGGAAGACTCGCACATAGAGTTCTCCGGTGTGCCAGTTGCGCAGCGTTTCCCTGATATCCAGTCCGTCTTTCATGCTGGCAGAGAACTTTTCGGTTTTTGCGAGATCGTTGCCGATGAGATCCAGCGCGACGTCGCGGACATGCGTCCTGAAACGTTCGATGGCGACATCTTCCGGTGGCCAGCTGCATTGGCCGTGCGGATCCCACGACTTTTGCCAGCGGTAGACAGTGCGGGGATCAGGTCGGGTGTTCAGCTGGCAGGTTCGCCAGACAACCGGAGGTCCGGGCAGACGACTGAGCGGCACCAGTTCCGTTCCATCCGGCAGGCTGGCTCGATCAATGCCGAATCGAATACGAGGGACGGATTCTGCCGGAGCCCAGGGATATTCGCGAGCGGACTCGGCCACATGCACTGCATACTGATCCCCGGCGGTTTGTTTTGCAGCGATGACCAGCGTGTAGAGATCCGGGGTGAAGCGTCGTTCAATCAGCGAAAGATTGCGGATGTAGCGCAGGCAACGGGAAAGCAGACTGGGAGTGATTCGACGAGCCCGGGTGCCGAATTCCTCACGGTAGCGATCGCGAGCATGAACCAGCAGCGACTTAATACCGTCGATCGACAGGTTTTCATCGTCATCCAGATCAGCCCGGGCCTGCTCGTAGAGTCCCGTGATGAAGGGGAGTTCGCCGAGGACGAAGGTCAGCGTGCGAGGAGCCACACCGTAGGCTTCAGTGGGTGTCTCCGACCATTCCGGAGCTTCCGGCCGGTCGACGGCTGCATTGAACAAGTCCCGAAGCCACGGCCAGTCCGGCAGACTGCAGAGACACAGGACGGAGTCATACTCGGCCGACAAACGGTGCAGCTCGGCTGCCATCCAGCGCAAGCGGGTCCACTGATCTGCGTCTGCGGGGGCTGGCAGGGCCGGAAGAATTGCGGCCGCAAATTGTTCCGGAGAGACCCTCTTCAAGGCATAGGGGTCGGGAAGGATTGTGGACTGGGGAATGTAGTTGTCTGTTTCGATATCGATAAAGGCACGGGCCATGCGTTCCTGCCGCGCGATGCGCAGTGCAGCAATCACAGGCTGACAGGGGTCGATTGGCACATAACTGGCCGTCCGGGATTCGGCATAGTCCTCAGCGGATTCCGCGACTTCAAGAGCGTCACCAAAATCCGGTGGCTGAGTATGGAAATTGGTCACGGGTTGTCGCTGCAGGACCACTGAAACCTGGGGAAGGCATTCCACGGCAGCCTCCACGTCGGCCTGGAAGGACGGAGGCAGAGGCACTGCAAGGCAGGAGAATTTCTGATTCAGCATCAGTCGACGGACTTCCACGGCACTGTCACCACTGCCGTGGACCACGGGGAAGACCGCGATATTTCGGCCCAGCCGGAACACATCAGACACACTGTTCATAACAATTTCTGCAAAAATCCGCTAAACTTCACCCTCGTTCTCTCGTGATCGTACGCTGTGGGTGAAGTGAAGGGAAGTGCCGGACTGACATCACCGATTTGTGTTTCCGATTTGCCGGACGAATCCGGGGATCAGCAGTGCTGCGTCGATTGGCCGTTGGGTGAACGCCAGGGGCTTCACTGCTGCCTGGCTCCGGTCCGCTCGGGGGGCTGATCGCCGGAATCAGGCTGATTTGCAGAATTCATTGGCGGCTCTGAAACCACAGTTCTGAATCCGCAGGTGTGCACACGTTGGGCGGAGTCTGCGGGGCTTTGCAGGCGGGACAGGCTTCGACAGCGGACCTTGAGTTCTTCAGCCGCAGGTTCTTTGACTGGACATGTGATGAGTGCTTATCGCGAATATCTGGAAACCCTGCGGCGTGCCTTTCCGCAGCCTGTGTCGGATCAGGAACATGATGCCTGGTTCGTATTTTCCGTTCTGCGCGCGCTGGACCGTGTGGACGGTATGAAATCGCAGTGCCCCGTGCTGGGGGATGCTCGGGAGATCGACTTTTCACTGGCCACTCAAAGTGTGGTGACAGAGGAGATGCGAACTGTTGAGAGTGTTTCACGTGAGCTGGTGGATCACCTGAGTGGCATGTTCATCTGGGGGCATCCACGGTCTCAGATCAACGTGATTCCGCCTCCCTGCATCCCGGGGATCCTGGGAACACTGCTGCCCGCCATTTACAATCCGAATATCTGCAGTGAGGAAGCAAGTCGCGGAGTGGCATTTGCTGAGGCTGAGGTCATCAGCATGACGGCCGCTTTAATGGGTTATGACCCCGCGCGTTCCGGTGGCGTGTTCACATTCGGCGGCACGGGAACTCTGCTGTACGCCATTCGCCTGGGAATCGAAAAGGCAGTGCCCGGAACCCTGCAGAATGGCCTGGCGGGCGAGATTCCTGTCGTGGTTTGCTCCGGTCAGGGGCATTATGCCAATAAGACCGCTGCGTCATGGCTGGGGCTGGGGCTTCGCAATGTGATCGCCATCCCGTCGGCACCGGACAATCAGATTCGCCTGTGCCTGCTGGAATCAGAATTGCGTCGTCTGCTGAAAGAAGGACGGAAAATTGCCTGCATTGTGGCGACGATGGGCACGACGGACGCCTTTGGCCTGGACAATCTTGAACAGATTCGTGAGCTGCGTGATCAACTGGTTCACGAGTTTTCTCTGGATTATGTCCCGCATCTGCACGCGGATGCGGTCATCGGCTGGGCATGGAGCGTGTTCCGGGACTACGACTTCACTCTCAACCCACTGCAGTTTCCTGATCGGACTCTGCGGGCACTGGCTGGAACGAACCATCGGGTGCGGCACCTGAATCTCGCGGACTCCATCGGAGTCGATTACCACAAGACCGGATTTGCTCCCTACATCAGCAGTGCCTTTTTCGTCCGCGATGCGGAAGACCTGCGGTTGATCACGCGGGACCAGTCGACCACTCCGTACCTGTTCCAATCGGGGCACTACAATCCGGGGCGGTTTACGCTGGAAACCAGTCGTTCCGGAAGCGGTCCGTTGTCGGCGCTGGGGGCGCTGCGACTGATGGGGAAGACCGGGTTACGGACATTGCTGGGGCACCTTGTCACTATGGCCGAGACGCTTCGCAATCGCTTGAGTGCGCATCCGGCCATCAGTGTGATGAATCCCGAAAACTTTGGTCCGGTAACGCTGTTCCGTGTGTATCCGGACGATGTGGATACGTTTGAGTTTCCGCGTCTGGAGCAGAATGAGGCTGCGTTTGCCGATCGGCTTCATCAGTACAACGAATACAATCGCAGCCTGTTCCGGCTGATTCAGTCTGAAGCGTTGCAGGGTGATGGTGTGGTGATTTCCATGACAGACCGGTACCGCGAGACTGAGTACGGACAGCCGGTCGTGGCACTGAAGTCCTATATCATGAGTCCATTTTCTGACCAGCAGTACGTGCAGGCTGTTGTGGAGTCGATTGATCGAGCCCGAGTGAAGCTCAAGGCAGAGCCGATGATTCACGGCTAATGAATCACAGCCCACACCATCGCGGTAAACGGATGGGCGGGTGCGAACAGGCGGGGCACGGGAAGGCGTCGGTCCGGCTGGAGTGTCAGTGGGAACAACCGCCGCCGACGGTTTCGAAAAAGTCGTTGCCCTTGTTATCGACAAGGATAAAGGCCGGGAAGTCGACGACGTCGATTTTCCAGATGGCTTCCATCCCCAGCTCTGCAAATTCCACGACCTCGACGGAGCGGATGTTTTCCTTTGCCAGGATTGCTGCCGGGCCACCAATGCTGCCGAGGTAAAATCCGCCGTGGTTTTTGCAGGCGTCCGTGACCTGACGTCCGCGATTTCCCTTGGCGATCATCACCATGCTGCCGCCCCGGGACTGAAACAGATCGACGTACGAATCCATTCGCCCGGCGGTCGTGGGTCCGAAGGATCCGCTGGCGTATCCCTCCGGCTTTTTCGCCGGCCCTGCATAATAGACGGGGTGATTACGGAAGTAATCGGGCAGTGGTTGTCCGGCGTCCAGTCGTTCTTTCAGTTTGGCGTGGGCGATGTCGCGTGCCACAACGATGGGACCGTTCAGCAGCAAGCGTGTGGTGACGGGATAGCGATTCAGATCGGCGAGGATATCAGCCATGGGCCGATTCAGGTCGATGCGAACGGCACTGGAATCACGTTGTTCTCGAAGATGTTCCGGGATGTACTGCAGGGGCTGAAATTCGAGCTGTTCCAGGAAGACTCCGTCCTTTGTGATCTTTCCTTTCGCCTGTCGGTCCGCGCTGCAGGACACGCCGATTCCGATGGGCAGCGAGGCGCCGTGTCGGGGCAGTCGAATGACACGAACGTCCAGAGCGAAGTACTTACCGCCGAACTGGGCGCCGATCCCGCACTGACGGGCCGCCTGAAGCAGTTGTGCTTCCAGTTCATGGTCGCGGAATGCGCGTCCGTTGCTGCTGCCGGTGGTGGGCAGGTGATCAAGGTACTTCGTGGAAGCGAGCTTGACGGTTTTCATCGTCGCTTCGGCGGAGGTTCCCC
>JALQWE010000116.1:8895-9134 GCA_023258825.1 Planctomycetaceae bacterium
GATGACAAACACGAGGTGATACGGGGGGCAAGCCGCAGTGCCCAGTGACACCATTTTGGCCGTCAGGAATTCCACCAGTGTCCGAGGATTCAGAACGGCGCGGGTTTCCTGGTAGAGGTAAGATTTGTTCGCCGATCCTCCACCTTTGGCGACAAACAGAAAGCGGTAGTCATCGCCATCACAGGCGACCAGATCCAGTTGAGCCGGCAGGTTTGTGTTGGTGTTTTTCTCGTCCCACA
>JALQWE010000117.1 GCA_023258825.1 Planctomycetaceae bacterium
GGAAGCGATCCGTCTGGAAAAGGAGCGCCGCCGCGAGGCCGTGCGCGATGCGGCGGAGAAAGCGGCGATGGACCGCCTGCTCAAGGCGCTGGTCGGCGATGGCGCCTCCGAAGCGACGCGCGAAGCCTTCCGCCAGCGCATTGTCGAAAAGGCGATGGACGAGACCGAGGTGGAGATCGAGGTGGAGGACAGCCCCGGCGCGGGCATGGAGATCCCCGTATCCAGTTGAAAAATCCGCACGGTGTGACATGGCATCGCGATTGGCTGTATGTGGTGGACATGGGAAACAATCGAATTCTGCGCATGCAGGTGCCATGATCGGCCCGTGAAGCAGGTCACGTTGCCACTTTCTGTGGACGGACATGGACAGTGGGGAGGACGGCGAGCGGCTCCTGTGAATGCTCAGGCCGTTTGCGGAAAAGCGATCGTTCTGTGACCGTGGTCTGGCCGAGTGTCGAGTTCAGGAGAAACAACGGCGTGGCGGGCATCACACTGACAACGGCAATCCTGTGGAGCTTGTGCAGAAGCCTGATTGTGGGCCTGCTGGCTCTGATTCCGTTGACAACGCTGCAGACTGTGCTGTCTGCGGAGAGGAATTTACAGCGTCGTCGGCTCTGGCTGTTGATCGCGATGGGGCCATTTTTTGTGCCGGAGTTACTGACGGGGTTTCATTACCGGCTGACGGCGGCGTCGCTGGCTGCGGCCGAGGCCCCGTGGGTTCATCTGGTACTGACGGAACTTCTGTACGGAGGTCTGCTGATATTTCGGGCCGTCGCTGCGGGGATGTTGCTGCAGGCAATTCTGCCACCGACGAGCGGCGTGTCGTCAGCACTGCATTTGTGGGGGATGTTGCAAGGGACCACAGATCGATGGGCGTGGTGGAGAGGCTGGGTACGTCTGCAGGTAACAGGCCGCTGGCGTACATTGCTTGTTTCGTGGAGCCTGATGTCGCTGGTTTCGTTCCAGGAGTTTGAAACGGCGGCATTGATGCAGATTGATCGTCATCCGGTGACGTGGACGGTTTGGTTGTTTGACGCTCAGGCGGCCATGCAGCCCTTGTCCGAGTCGTGGCGGCAGTGTGTTCTGCCGGTGGGCCTGGCGTTGGTCTTGCTGCTGCCACTGCTGCTGATCCTGGGTGACAGAACTGGAAGAGGGAGCGAGGAGTCAAGGCCACCTGTGGCGCAACAAACCGTGCGTAGTGCGGCGCTCCAGGTCAGTCGTGTGTATGTGATTGTTGCGGTCTTGTTATTGGTCATCCTGCCACTGGGACGCTCATTGATTCCGGCGTTGTCGGGACTTGCCTGGATAGTGAATGACCGTCGCCTGGTCCTGCAGTCCGTGCAGCAGGTGCTGGTCTCTGCCGGATTTGCGGTGACGGCTGCTGTGATTGGCCTGAGTCTGTGTGAGTTACTGAGGCCGCGTGGCGGAGTGATTCGAATTGGCTGGCGGGAGCTCATGCTGACGGCATTGCTGTTGCCAGGCCTTGCCGGGCCTCTGATGCTTTCCCTCACGTTGCTGAATGTTTTTCAGTGGGGAGTTTTTCGCTGGTTATATGATACGTGGTTGCCGCTGTTGCTGGGGCAGGTGCTGTTCATTCTGCCGCGGGCATTTGCGCTCAGCGTATTTCTGCGAAACCTGACTCAGCCGGAAGCCACTTATGCGGGGGAGTTGTTGCGGTGTTCCGGGTACCGGGAGATCCGGACAACTGGTGACTCACTGGTTTGGTATCTTCGGGATGTCCGTTGGCTGCTGGGGGGCTTATCGTTGACCCAGTGGTGTTTCTGGGACGTGACGGTTGCATCGCTGCTGCGCCCGGTCACTCTGGAACCCGTGGTGACTCGGCTGTACAACGAGATGCACTTTTCGCGGACGGAGGCGTTACTGGGGTTGTCATTTCTGGCGGCAGTCACACCAGTCATCTTGTGGGGACTGGCGTTGTTGTTGTCCCTGGCGGTGGGAACGAAAAAAGGACGCAGTATCGACTGACACTACGTCCTTTGTAAGCTGTATTCGATTTCAGAGAGATCGAAAGCTGCCGGAGATTAGTAGCGATCGCCACGGTCACCACGATCGCCGCGGTCACCACGATCACCACGTCCGCCGCGACCACCACGGTCACCACGATCACCGTAGCCACCGCCGCCGCCGCCGCCACCACCGTAGCCGCCGCCACCACCACCGTAGCCACCGCCACCGCCGCCGTAACCGCCGCCGCCACCGCCGCGACTTTCACGAGGCCGGGCTTCGTTGACGACGATTGTACGGCCATCGAGATCCGCGCCGTTCAATGCACGAATCGCTTCATCACCGCCGGTCGCCATTTCGACAAAGCCAAAGCCCTTCGATCGACCGGTTTCACGATCCGTGACGACCTTGGCGGAAGTCACTGTGCCGTACTGCGCGAATGCCTTTTCGAGGCCTTCGGATGTGGTACCCCACGCGAGGCTTCCCACAAAAATGTTCTTACTCATCACACAAACCCTGAGCCTTGCAGCTCCCAAAACACTGATCGCTGCCCCAACGGCAGCTGTTTGAACACGCAAAGAAATTTTCCGGGACGGGCTTTGAATCCAACGTCGTCGACCAGCACTACCCCCCTTGTTGGTACCCACTCTGGAACATTGTCCGAAGCGTTTGCGAGATACAACAGGGATGTCAATTGCTGATGGTGATCGACACAGGACACAACACTCAACCACCCGGAAATGTTGGGGGGAGACTGCAGAGAAACTCAAGTCTTAAACCGAGAACACTGTAGCATCACTCCATAGATCCTTCGCGGCGAGGACCTGTTTGGGGACCTTTCCACGAATTCTCTGATTGAAGACTTTACGAATTGCCGCTGGAAATAGCAAGGTGGCATGCCGGGGAAGCCATCACGGTTTTCCGGTTTTCTGCCGGTCTTTGGGGTGTAGCCCGGGGGATTTTCCGGGGAATCATTCGCTTTCGGGCCTCGGATTTCGGATTTTGCCGCGTCCAAACGTGGCGAATTCCACTGAAATCCCCGTTTTTTTAATCCCGATTTGTCGATGAATCCAAATCCCGTTAGCCTTACCAGCATGGGAGAGCGTGCCGGAAAGGCCTCCGCGTGCCGGTGAGCAGGCTGAGCGATTCGTTCGATCGCATTTCAGACGCTTTCCCGGGATTTATCAGGAATAGCACGGGGTTGGGCACGTGGCCGATTTTTCTGGTTCCAGCATGAGTGAAGCGGTCCTATGACACTGACACTGAGTTATTTCGGGAAGACTACCGTACCGGTGGAAGTGGAAGGATTGACTCCGGACTGGGCGGCCGACAAGACCCCCGCAGAGATCGAGCGATTTGAAATCTTTGAAGGCAATCGTCGCATGCCACTCGGCGAAATGTTCCGGGTGGCCGGGGATCCGAGTGATCTGAATCTCGTGTTTGAAGGCAACCTTTCCGGTGTGCACTGGCTGGGATCGCACATGGGGGCAGGGACCGTGCGGATTGTGGGCAATGCCGGCCGGCACGTGGGTAGCCAGATGAAGGGCGGAACCATCACCGTCGAGGGGGATGCCGGAGGCTGGGTTGGCGCGGAAATGAAGCGCGGCAGGATTCACGTGCATGGCAACGCCGGCCACCTTGTTGGAGCAGCTTATCGCGGCGCGACTCGTGGAATGACCGGCGGAACAATCCTCGTCAACGGCAATGTGGGGAATGAAACCGGGTTAACCATGCGGCGGGGCCTGATTGCTGTGGGCGGCAATTGCGGAGACCTCGCTGGATTCAACATGATTGCCGGCAGTCTGCTGGTGTTTGGGGAATGCGGGATTCGCCCCGGTGCCGGGATGCGCCGAGGAACAATCGGATTGCTGGGGCCCAGGCCACCGGAACTACTTCCCAGCTTTCGCTACGCCGCTACGTGGCGCCCACAGATTCTGAGCGTAATGCTGCGTTTCCTGCGAGATGCCCAGTTTGCTTTTAACCCGGATTTGCTCCGCAATGCTGTGGATGTGTATCGCGGAGATCTTGTCGCTCTGGGCCTCGGAGAGGTCTTCTTTCCCGCGTCTCAGGCGATCTGACAATCGTCTGTCGCAAGTTCCGGGGAACACTGTGCCTGAAGGACTGAGGCGGCAGAAACACGTTTGCATGGCAATGCCTCGGGTGTCGATTGTCGCCAACGCTCTTCCGGCGCCGATTTCCCGGATGGCTCGGCTGTCGACCCGGTTTTGTAGCACGCTCTGCGATCCGGTCGCTCACTACTTAGACTGAACGGACTGGGAAACAGGAATTGTCCTGGATACAAATCGTAACTCCGGATTCTGTGGGGAGGCATGGCAGCCTTCGGGGATCCATCGAACTTTGATTCAGGAACCTGTCATGTTCAGAGAACGACTTTGCTCGCCTTCGACATTCTTCCGGTGCGCATTGATTGCTCTTGTGGTTCTGGCCACTGGTGGAGCTTGCGAAAACGCGTTTGGGCAAAGTCGTGAGCGGGATTCGAAAAAGAAGGACTCAGCGAGTTCGCCGCAACAACTGGAGGCTCGCATCAGCAAGGCTGAAGAACAATTGCTGGAAGAGTATCTGTCGATTGCAACGGAGTTCTACAAGCAGGGCGAGAAGGAGCAGTCCATCAGCGTGCTGGAACGCATTTCGCAGATCAATCCTCGTATGGAAGGAATTCGTCAGCGAATTGACGGGATCCGGGAAGAGCTGATTCAGGAGAATGGTCTGAAGGTGGATTTCGACACCTCCAAACTCTGGCTGCCACTGGCCGAAGTCGAGGAAGGGAAGCCCTTGCGACTGGCTGTCACGGGAGATTACAAGCTGGACCTGACGGCCACATTGACAACAACGGGTTTGTCGACTGGCGATCCTTCGAGAGATCATGTGGCCGGTGCTCCGTTCGGGGCATTGATCGGGATGGTCTTTACGGAGGGGAAGCCGGGAGAGCCATTTCTGATTGGCGGTGGTGTGGAACACACCCCCAAAAAAACGGGAACCCTGTTTCTCAGAGTCAACGTGCCGATTGCCGCGAAATGCAAAGGGGAGTTGAAGGTGCAGGCGAGCGGGGCCGTCAAGCCTGTGTCCAAAGCGAAGCGAACAACCCCGTAACTGATCGTAACCTGACCTGATGCTGCGCAGTGACGGCGTGGACATCTGTCCAACTGAGAATCCGGAGTCACCGACGGCCTGCCGGAGCGTCTTTCACCGAAAGCTATTGGCTAATGGTTGCGGTGGTCTTACGCGAGGGTGTGCTGTGCGCGATCGGGGATCGGTGATGTCGCCCGGACACCCGTTTTCTTTGCACCGATTCCTGCTATCATTTGGTATCGGCCGAGAGTTGTTTGTGTCGGTTTCGCGCACGCGGACTGGGACCAACTGGTCGGCGTGATTATGCGATCCTGCGTGGACTCACGTTCTCGTCCTGCGGGGCGCAGTCTATGCGAGGCATACAGATTCCTTCGGTGCCTACCCCTCGTTGAGGCTTGTGCATCAGGTGCGGGTATCGGTGTGCAGACCTCCGGCAGACATTGTGTTTTTTTGAGGCGGAAGCAGCTTGAACCAGTCGCATTCGGAAGACACACCTGCGGGATCAGCGGACCTGAGTGATCTCAGGATTGGCGAGTTTCAGTTGTTGCGCCGGCTGGGAAGTGGCGGCATGGCTGATGTCTACCTTGCGGAACAGACATCGCTCGGACGCCATGTCGCGGTCAAGGTCCTGAAAAGTGCTTCGCTGCAGTCCAGTGGCGACGTGCTGCTTCGCCGATTTGAGCAGGAAGCGCGAGCGGCCGGGGGTGTGAGCCATCCGAATCTGGTTCAGGTGATTACGACCGGGCGTGAGGGCGACATTGCCTACATCGTTCAGGAATATGTTCCCGGGATGAATCTCAGCCAGTGGATCCGACGAAACGGACCACCGGATTATGGCACCGGGCTGAAGTGGCTGCAGCAGATCGCATCAGCTCTGCGAACCACATCAGAATCCGGAATTATCCATCGGGACGTCAAGCCGGAGAACATTCTGCTGACGCGTTCCGGGATTGCCAAGGTCACAGACTTCGGTCTGGCTCAGTTGAATCAGCCGAAAACACCGCGGATGAATCTGACTCAGGTCGGTACCACCATGGGGACGCCGTGGTACATGAGCCCGGAGCAGATCCAGGGTGATAAGCTGGATGAGCGTTCTGATCAGTATTCACTCGGGGTCACTGCCTATCACATGTTTGCCGGCCAGCCGCCCTTTTCGGGAAAGAATCCCGTGACGGTGGCGGTGCAGCATCTGAAGGAGAAACCGTTGCCATTGAGTCATTTTCGTGCGGACCTGCCGAAGGCACTCTGCGATGTGATCGAACGCATGATGCAGAAGAAGCCGGCCGATCGCTTTCCGGACGCTGCGACGCTTGAACAGGCGTTGACGGCGCTGAATCTGGTTCCCGTGAACGAAGGCCTGGAACGCCATGGGGGCTTGCTGGGGGCCGTGCGCAGGCTTCGCAGGCCATTGCAACTGGCGGCGGTGATGATTTCCGCCTGTGCGAGTGTTGGGTATTTCGGTAGTCGCGTGTTGCATCCACCTCTGCGTCTGGACCGTCCCGCAGTCACTCAACCGGTGGCCAGAGAATCAACAGCGGCAAGACAATTTGCCCGAGCGATTCTGCAACCGGACCGGCAGGATTTGTGGCGCGCGGTCTCACGGTACTTTCCGGGGACGCCTGAGGCTGATATGGCATCGCTGCAATTGGGAGTGATGCTGATGTCCAGTGTGGTTCCGGACATCGACCAGGCTTATCTGGCGTTCACGGAAGTTCGTGAGCAGGGGGAGCTGGCTCCGGAGAAGAGCTATCTGCAGTTCCTTGGAATGATTGGCCAGGCCTACGCGCTGAAGGATCGGGAACGCAGTTCTGAACTGGAGCTGATTCTTTCTGACATCGACGAGCGGATCGAGCAGTACGAATCTGATGACATCATGCAGCTGGACATAGACCGGGCGCCTGAGGAACTGCAGAGGTTCTTTTCCCGAATTCTGCAGTCACGACGTCAGCAGCAGGCAGAGAACGAATCGTCCTCCATCCGCGCGCGTTGAGTTATTGCCGCCATCGTCTGGTCTGAAGTTCCGTCGCCCGCAACGCCTGGCTGCTCAGACCGGATCGTCATCAATGAAGTTCGGGGCTGGATAGTCCGGGTCCTCTTCAAAATCCTCATCGTCATCAATCATCAGCAGATTTCCGGCGACCAGTGGACCCTGGTCAGCGTCGCTGACCAGTTCGGAATCATCGAACTCCTCCTCGGAAAGTTCCATGATATCCAGTGGTTCAGCGTCGTCGTCCTCTGGCGCAGTACTGCTGAGCAGATTCGGATCTGTCTCATGACGACTGCGGAGCACCAATCGAATCGGAACTTCTCGGAACGGAGTGGCTTCACGCAGAAACCCCAGCAGGTAGCGTTTCCAGGATTCGTCGAGCAGCGTGGAATCGTTGCATTTCAACACGATGGTGGGTGGTGAGCCGGCAATCTGTGAGGCGAAATAGATCCGGGGTCTGCGATTTTTTCGCATCGGCGGTTCATTACGTTCGATGGCCATCCGCAGGGCTTTGTTGAGTCGGGCTGTGGTCATTCGCAGGTTGGCCTGCTTGAACACTGATTGCGCGAGGTTGACCAGCTTGCGGATATTGCGGCCATCTTTGGCGGTGATGATGGCGATGGGGACATGTCGCATCGATTCGAAGCTGTTCATCAGGTATTTGACCCAGCGTTCGGTGGTCATACCTTCTTCGATCGCGCGGTCCCATTTGTTGATGACGAAAATACAGGGCTTGTAGTGCTCCCCGATCTCTTCGACGAGTTGCTTATCCACTCGGGAAATGGTCTGCGTGGCATCGAAGAACATCAGCACCAGATCAGCGCGGCGGATACTGCGTTGGGCTCGTACGAGGCCGTAGAATTCGATGTCGTTTTCGAGACTCTTGCGTTTGCGAACACCCGGAGTATCGATTGCGACAAGTGACCGACCATCCATTTCAAAGCGAATGTCGATACTGTCGCGTGTCGTGCCGGGGATTTCACTGACAATCACTCGCTCGCACTGGGCCAGCTGATTGATGAAAGTGCTCTTGCCGACGTTACGGCGTCCCACGACGGCGATCCTCAGGTCCGCAGGCGCCAGCAATCTGTCGCCTTCCTGTGTTTCCTGTTCGTCCTGATTCGGCAGCATGCTGACCAGTTGCTGGATCAGTCCCTCACGCCCCCTGTTTGCCTTCACACTGGTGGTGACATAGGGGACTGAAGCCAACTGCAGAAACGAAGCGGCCTCATTGTCCAGAGAATTGGAATCGCATTTGTTGACAACCAGCAGAACGGGCCGTGAGACCTTGCGCAGGCGTCGAGCTACCTCTTCGTCAAGCGGAGTGATTCCGGCTTTTGCATCGACCACGAACATCAACAGATCAGCTTCATCAATGCCAGCCTGAATCTGTCGCTCGATGTCATCTGAAAGGTCGTCGCTGTCGACAATCCCGATACCGCCGGTGTCAGTCAATTCGAAATACCGATCGTGCTCATGCATAATCCATGTGACACGATCGCGTGTGACGCCGGCTGTTGGGTCAACGACTGAAATCAGCCGATCTGCCAGCCAGTTCAACAGCGAACTTTTTCCGACGTTCGGGCGTCCTGTGATCGCCACTTTCGGAATTCCCATGTCCCCGTGCCTTCTCTCTCTGATTCTGAAATCCGTCCGCAGGCACTGGTGCCAGTGATACTTCGTTGCCCCGTGATTGGCTGCAGATGGCCGCGGCGACGTTTCGACAGGCTGCTCTGGCCTGGTCCGGACGTCGCAAACCCGCATAGTCTATACGGAGAACGCAGAGGAGACACGCGGTTGCCGAATTTCTCGCCCCAGTTTTTGCAGAACACACCCCTCGGAAACCACTCGCAGCTGCAGATGCTGAAATTTCAAGGGATCGTCGGACGACGAATTTTCACGAATCGCTGTCAATCTGTGTGAATCTGCTTGACTTTCCCTCGTCCGGTCGGGCTGTTGTCTGGAACACAACCGCGGGTGATTCTGCCCGTACGGTCTCGCTGGTCGCCCAACACCGGGGATCATGCGACCGTCCCGTATCGTCTCGGAGTGGCGAATGCAGCCGGGGAAAAAGTGGAAT